>CAIMEK010000945.1 GCA_903839965.1 uncultured Acetobacteraceae bacterium
CCGCGCTGCTCGCCAAGCTGGTGGTGCACGCCTGCGATCCGTTGCCGCTGGTGGCGCTGAACAGCCCGAGCGGGCACACCGCCGCCGCGGCGGTGGCCTATGGCGGGTTGCTGGCGCTGTCCGCGCCGCGCGGCTGGCGCACCCCGGTGCTCGCCGGCGTCGCGGCCCTGGCCGTCGCGGTGCTGATCGGCGGCTCGCGGCTGGCGCTGGGCGTGCACACCCGGTCGGACGTGCTGGCGGGCGCGCTCATCGGCATCGCCGGGGCGGTGGCGCTGGCCCGCCTCGCCGGCGACCGGCCGCCCGGCCTGCGTCGCGTGCTGCCCTGGGCCGCGGCGTTCGCCATGGTGATCATTTTCCACGGCGCGCACCTGCACGCTGAGGACGGCATCGCCCGGATGTCGCAGACGATCTGGCCGCTGACGCTGTGCAAGGGCCACGGCGTGCGGGGCTGACAGGGTCTGGCCCGGAAGCTCAGGCGATCGGCCGGCGCAGCATCCGCCGCGCCACGCCGCCCAGCAGCAGCACCGCGGCCACTTCCAGCAGGAAGGCGTCGCGATAGCCCAGCCGGTCGATCAGCCCGCCCACCAGCAGCGCGCCCAGGCTCTGGCCCAGGAACAGCATGAAGGCGAACGCCGCGACCCCGGTGGCGCGCGCCTGCGGCAGCATCTCGGTCGCCCGCGCCTGCAGCACGCCATGGAACAGGAAGAACCCCAGGCCCATGCCCATCTCGGCCGGCACGAACACGGCCCAATGCAAGGCCAGCACCGCGCAGCTCACCGAAACGGCCATCAGGACCGCCCCGGCCAGCATCATGTTGGCCTCGCCCAGCAGCGGCACCAGCCGTTTCGCCAGCCGGGTATAGGCCAGCGCGCCGAGGCCGAAACAGGCGAGCACCAGCCCGACGGTGGCGTAGCGCAACCCGAACCGTTCGTGCATGTACGGCGCCAGGAACGGGAAGCAGCCCATCATCAGCGCACCGTCGAGCAGTGTGACCAGCAGCATGCGCCGCGCGAAACCGGGCCGGAGCAGGAAGAAATAATTCTGCAGGTTCAGCCCGGAGCGGGAACTGCGCCGGTCCGGCAGGCTGCGGATGCGGCGGGCGAACACCGCCGCCAGCACCAGCGCACAGCCCCCGAGCAGCAGGAATACGCCGCGCCAGCCCAGGTATTCGCCGAACACCCCGCCCATCGGCCCGGCCAGCACCTGGGCCATGACCGTGCCGGTCAGGAAGCGGCCCAGCGTCACCTGGCGGTCGGCGTACGGCACGGTGTCGCCGATGATGGCGAAGCTGACCGGGATCAGCGCCGCGCTGGCCGCTCCGGCGCCCATCCGCAGCACCGTCAGCGCCGCCAGCGAACCCGCCAGCGCGCAGGCCGCGGTCGCCGCCGAATAGGCCAGCAGCATCACCAGGATCAGCCGCAGCTTGCCGAAACGGTCGCCCAGCGGACCCAGCACGATCTGGAACAGCCCGTACGGCAGGGTGAACGCCGCCACCACGATCGACACCGCCGGCACCGTGGTGGCGAAATCGGTGGCGATTACGTGCAGCAGCGGGTCGATGACCCGCGCACCCGCCGACGACAGGAACCCCGCCGTCGACAGCAATCCCAACGGAATGGCGAGAGCGACGGCCGCGGTGCCCGGCCGCCTCACGCCGCGGGGGCGCCGCGCCGGCTCGCGGTGCGCAACTGGCCGCACGCGGCGAGGATGTCGCGCCCGCGCGGGGCTCGTACCGGGGAGGAGAACCCCGCGTCGTTGACGATTTTGGCGAACCGGTCGATAGCCGCGCGGGTGCTGGTTTCGTACGGGCTGCCCGGCCAGGGGTTGAACGGGATCAGGTTCACCTTGGCGGGGATGCCGGCGATCAGGCGGATCAGCTCGCGCGCCTCGGCCTCGCTGTCGTTGATGCCCTTCAGCATGACGTATTCGAAGGTGATGCGCCGCGCGTTGCTGGCCGAGGGGTAGCGCCGGCAGGCGGCGATCAGCTCGCGCAACGGATACTTGCGGTTCAGCGGCACGATCTCGTCGCGCAGCGCGTCGCGCACCGCATGCAGCGACACCGCCAGGTTGACGCCGAGTTCCGCGCCGCAACGATCCATCATCGGCACCACGCCGGAAGTGGACAGCGTGATGCGCCGGCGCGACAGCCCGATGCCTTCGGGGTCCATCACGATGGCCATCGCGCGGGCCACGTTGTCGTAGTTGTAGAGCGGCTCGCCCATGCCCATCAGCACCACGGTGGAGAGCAGGCGCGGGGTTTCGCCCTTCGGGCTCGGCCACTCGCCGTAGGCGTCGCGCGCGGCCATGAACTGGCCGACGATTTCCGCCACGCCCAGGTTGCGCACCAGCGGTTGCGTGCCGGTGTGGCAGAACCGGCACGACAATGTGCAGCCGACCTGCGAGGAAATGCAGACGGCGCCGCGGTCCTCGTATTTGTCGGGGATGTAGACGGTCTCGGCTTCCTGCCCGTCACGAAAGCGGAACAGCCACTTGCGGGTTTCGTCGCTGCTGGTCTGCACCGTGGCGACGGCGGGGCGGCCGATCACGAAGCGCTCGGCCAGCCGCGACTGGGAGGGTTTGGCGATCGAGGACATGCGGGCGAAGTCGGTGGCGCCCTGGTAGTAGATCCAGTGCCAGACCTGCTTGGCGCGGAACGCCGCCTCGCCGGCCTCGATGAGCACGGCGCGCAGTTCGTCGCGCGACAGCCCCACCAAGTCGCGCCGTCCGTCGGCGTCCGCGGCGGGCGGCGGCGCGAAGCGGGCGGTCTTGGCCTGGATGCGCGCCCGTTCGGCCTCGTCGAGGTCGAGCGGGTTGTTCATTTCGGCGGACAGGCCTTGTTGATCGCCTCGTAGGCGCGGGTGAACCCCTTGAGGCTGAAAGTGTCGACCACGGCGGCGGTGCGCGGGCCGGGCGAGCGCGCGGTCACCAGCTTGCCGCGCCCGAACGCGGCGGCGGCGGCGTGGCCGTCGCGGGCGAAGGCGCTGCGCCCGGAGGCGTAGAAGTCGAGCGCG
>CAIMEK010000946.1 GCA_903839965.1 uncultured Acetobacteraceae bacterium
CGCCCGCGAGATCTTCTCGAGCGCGCCCACATCGAACGGATCGGCGGGCTCCTCGACGAACAGGATATCAAGCTCTTCCCAGCGCCGGCACAGGCGGATCGTCTCGTCAGTGGTCAGGCCGCCGCTGAGGTCGAGCATGAGCGCCACGCGGGGGCCGACGGCGCGGCGCAACGCCTTGACTTTTTCATAGGCCAGATCGGCGAAGTCGCGATCCACCATGCGCCCCGTCACGTGGCGGATGCCGCCGCCTTCGCGCGGCATGGCGAGAGGATAGCATTTCAGCGCGCCATAACCGTCCGCCAGCGGCTTTTCGGCCGCCCGCGCGTAGTCGTCGGCAGTGGTGGCGCGGAATGACCAGCCGTTGGCATAGACCTCCACGTCGTCGCGGAAGCGGCCGCCCAGCAACTCGTAGACCGGCACGCCGAGCGCCTTGCCCTTGATGTCCCACAGCGCCGTTTCGATCGCGCTGATGGCGGAGAACACGATGGCGCCGCCCGGTCCCTTGGCCCAGAACGAGTGGTCGCACATGTCCGACCATGCTTCCTCGATGCGGCAGGGATCGCGGCCGAGCACCAGGTTCTCCGCGAGGTCCTTGAGCATGCCGGCCGCCGCCGTGCCGCCGTGGCCGTAGGCGACCGCCGCCTCGCCGACGCCGGTGATGCCGGCATCGGTGATCACTTCGGCAAGCACCGGATGCAGGCTGCCGACCTGCACCAGATAGATATCGACGCCGACGATCTTCATCAGACCTGCGTCGTCAACTGGCCGTAGGTCTCGGGGCGGCGCGTCCTGAGCAGGAACCAGTGGCCCTTGCGGACGGTTTCCATCAACTCGGGGTCGAGATCGGCGACCACCATGGCGTCGCCGACCGCGGGTTCGGCGGCGGCGATGAAGCGGCCGTCGGGGCCGATGACGTAGGCCGAGCCGACATGCGAGCTGCGGCCGTCGAAGCCGACCTGGTTGGCGAACACCGCGAACACCCCGTTGGTGCGCGCCTGGATGTCGTGGTACTTCGCGTTCGGCGGCTCGATCATCGTGCGCTGCGCGGCGAGAATGGCGGAAGCCGGCATGTCGACCCCCTCGCCGTCGAAGCACAGGCCGCCGTCGGGCGTGTTCATCTTGCGCACCGCATGCGGCAGCAGCACGACCTCCGCGCCCATCAGCGCGAGAACGCGCCAGCTTTCGAAGAAATCGCTGTCGCGGCAGATGGCGGTGCCGACGCGGGCGAAGCCGATGTCGTAGACGAACCATTCATAACCCTGGCGGAAATGAAAGAACTCGTCGGTCGAGGCATGCACCTTGCGCTGGATGCCGACGATGCCCGGCGGGCCGACCAGGACCTGGGTGTTGTAGTGGGTGCCCCGGAAGCGCTCGCACATGCCGAACGAGGCGAAGATGCCGCCGGCCCGGGCCTTGGCGGTAATCGTCGCCACCGCCTTGCCCTCCAGGGACTGGGCATCGCGCACCACGTCGTCGCTGCCGTTGTGGCCGGTGACGGAGAGTTCGGGAAAGCACACCAGGGAACAGCCGGCCG
>CAIMEK010000947.1 GCA_903839965.1 uncultured Acetobacteraceae bacterium
AGGAGATGCATCGGCACCTCCTCACCCCCCTCTCGCCAAGACCCCCTAAACGAATGGGTTCCAAGGGCCTCACGGCCCTTGGCGGGGTCGAGGGGCAGAGCCCCTCGCCTTAATGCAACCGTGGCCGCCGCAGGAACGCGGTGCGGTCGGCGGAGGTCAGTCGCACCGTCAATGTGCTGCCGTCGCGGTTGACGCGGAGCACCACGGGGGCGCCGGCCGTGCCGGAGGACCACACTTTGCGCCACAGGCTGGCCAGGTCGCTCACTTCCGTGTCGCCGACGCCGAGGATGCGGTCGCCCTGGCGCAGGCCGGCGCGTTCGGCCGGGCCTTTGGTGGCGGTTCCGCCGACCACCAGGCCGCCGTCGTTCTCCATGGCGTAAAGGCCAAGCCAAGGGCGGGGCGGGGCCTGGCTGTGGCCGAGCGTGAGCATGTCGTCCAGGATCGGGCGCAGCAGGCCGATCGGCACGATCATGTTCATGTCCATCCGGCGCTTGCCGTCGCCCTGTTGGAGGATCAGCGAGCCGGTGCCCAGCAGTTTGCCGTCCTTGCCGATCAGCGCCGCGCCGCTCCAGAACGGGTGGGCCGGCGTGGTGAAAAACGCCTCGTCGAGCAGGTATTCCCAGTAACCGGCGAATTCCTGCTTGCCGACCACCTTGGCCTCGACCGCGTGCTCGCGCCCGCCGCCGGCGGCGACGATGGCCGGCGCGCCCAGGGTCACCGCGTCGGAATTGCCGAGTTCCAGCGCCGGCAGGTTGAGCCGGCCCAGCGCCTGCACCAGGCCGAATCCGGTCGTCTGGTCGTAGCCCAGCGCGTGGCCCTGCACCGCGCGGCCGTCGGCGGTGATCAGCCAGACCGATTCGGCCTCGGTGATGAGGTAGCCGATGGTGAGCACCAGCCCGTCCTCGCGGATCACCGCGCCGCTGCCCACGCGTTCGGTGCCCAGCGTGCCGGCGGTGAAGGCGTCCGAGGGAACGTTGGCGCGCAGCCCGACCACGGCCCGCAGCGTTCCTTCCAGGTCGAAGCTGTACTCGTCCGGGTCCGGCTGCAGATTCTGCGGAATCTCCCAGTCGGCTTCGTCCATGGGGGTCGTCGGATCTTCGGGGTCAAGCATGATGACCTATTATAGCAACACCGTTGCCGCGGGCGGAACCCGGCCGCTTGCGTGAATATCGCGTTGTGCCACGCTGGCGGTGACAGGAGAGGGAGGCAGGCGATGGCACAGCGGCGGGTCGGCATCATCATCCATGGGGCGACCGGGCGGATCGGCTCGACCCAGCATTTGCGCAACCTGTTGGCGATCCGCGCCGATGGCGGGGTGCTGCTGCGCAACGGCGACCGCTTGCTGCCCGATCCGCTGCTGTCCGGGCGCAACCCGGCCAAGCTGAAGGCGCTGGCCGAGGCCAATGGCGGGCTGCGCTGGACCACCGAGCTGGACACCGCGCTGTCCGGCGACGACGAGGTGTTCATGGAGTGCACGGCGAGCGGCTTTAGGGTGCCGCTGGTCGAACGCGCCATCGCCGCCGGCAAGCACATCCACATCGAGAAGCCGACGGCGCCGAGCCTTGCGGAGGCGGTGGCGCTGGCTGGGCTGGCCGACGTCGCGGGGGTGAAGCATGCGGTGGTGCAGGACAAGCTGTTCCTGCCCGGGTTCTCCAAGCTGCGCCTGCTGCGCGACGCCGGGTTTTTCGGCCGGATGCTGTCGGTACGGCTGGAATCGGGCTGGTTCGTGTTCGACGGCACGCTGCAGCCGGGTCAGCGGCCGAGCTGGAACTACCGCAGCCCAGGCGGCGGGCTGGCCTTCGATATGCTGTCGCACTACCGCTACATGATCGAGGGGCTGGCAGCGCCGTTCGTGCGGGTGGCCTGCCTGACCACCACCGCCATCCCCGAGCGCATCGACGAGCGCGGCGAGCGCTACCGGGTGGATGTGGACGACAGCGTCTATTGCGTGGCGCAGCTGGCCGACGGCATCGCCTGCACGATCAGCGCGAGTTGGGCGACGCGGGTGCGGCGCGACGACCTGATCCAGGTGCAGATCGACGGCACGCAGGGCTCGGCGGTGGCGGGCGGGCATCGCTGCGTCACCCAGGCGCTGGTGAACACGCCGTCGCCGCGCTGGAACACCGAGGCCGGGCAGGAGTCCGATTTCCGCACCCAGTGGGCGGAGGTGCCGGGCATCGGCCCGTTCGGCTCCAGTTTCCGCCTGGTGTGGGAGCGCTTCCTGCGCCATCTCGGCGAGGGCGGCCCCTGCCCGACGCTGTGGGACGGCGCGCGCATGGTGCAGTTGGCGGAGGCCTGCCAGCGGTCGTCGCGGGGCGAGGGCTGGGTGGAGTTGCCGGCGCTGGTATGACCGAGATCTACATCGACGCCGACGCCTGTCCGGTGCGCGAGGAGGTCTACCGGGTGGCGGGGCGGCTGGGGCTGGTGGTGCATGTGGTGTCGAACGGGTCGCGGCCGATCCGCCCGCCGGGGTTGCGCAATGTGCGCATGGTGGTGGTGGGGGCGGGGGCGGATATCGCCGACGACTGGATCGCCGAGCGCATCGGGCCGGTGGATGTGTGCGTCACCTCCGACATTCCCTTGGCCGCGCGCTGCCTGGCGCGGGGCGCGCGGGCGCTGGCGGCGAACGGCAAGCTGTGGACGGCGGACAATATCGGCGGGGCGCTGGCCGGGCGGGAGGTGGCGCGGCACATGCGCGAGATGGGCATGCTGACCGGCGGGCCTGCGACGCTGACCAAGGCGGACCGCTCGCGCTTCCTCAGCGCGCTGGACACGGTGGTGCAGGCGGCGCTGCGGGCGGGGTAGCCTCGCCGCCCGCAGCCGCTCAGGCCGTCTTCACCTTATCGATGAATTCCCGCACATCGACGCGCAGCCGGTCCGCTTCGTCCGACAGCCTGCCCGCCGAGGACAGCACCAGCTCGGCGGCGTTGCCGGTCGCGCGGGCGCCGTCGGCCACGCCCACGATATCGGCACTCACCTGCTGGGTGCCGGTCGCCGCCTCGTGCACGTTGCGGGCGATTTCCTGCGTGGCGGCGCCCTGTTCCTCGACCGCCGCGGCGATGGCGGCCGCGATCCGGCTGAGTTCCTCGATGGTTTGCGCAATCGACTCGATCGCGCGCACCGCCTCGCCGGTTGCCGTCTGGATCTCTCCGATCTGCTGGCTGATGTCGCCGGTCGCCTTTGCGGTCTGGTTGGCGAGCGATTTCACCTCCGAGGCCACCACCGCGAAGCCCTTGCCGGCATCCCCGGCGCGCGCCGCCTCGATGGTGGCGTTCAGCGCCAGCAGGTTGGTCTGCCCGGCGATGCTGCTGATCAGCCCGACCACGTCGCCGATCTTCTGCGCGCTGCCTGCCAGGGTCTTGACGATCGTATCGGTGCGGTGGGCGTCGTCCACCGCCCGGCCCGCGATCGCCGAGGACTGCGCCACCTGGCGGGCGATTTCGGCTACCGAACTGGACAGGTCCTCGGCGGCGGCCGCCACGGTCTGCACGTTGACGCTGGCCTCTTCCACCGCGGCGGCGACGCTGGTGACCTGCTGGGTGGTTTCGTCGGTGGTGCCCGACAGCGACTGGGCGGTCGCCCGCAGATCGCTCGCCGCGCTGGAGACCACGCCGACCAGGGCGCCGGTCTTCGCCTCGAAGGTCTGCAGCAGCGCATCCACCTTGCGGCCGCGGCGTTCGCGTTCGAGCAGCAACGCCTCCTGGTAGACCGAAATCGCGATGTCCATGTCCAGCAGCACGGCCGCATTCACCGCGGCCATGGTCGCGCGGAGCCTGGCCGCCGAGAAGCGATGCTTGCGAATGGCCAGGTCGGTCAGCCCGTCCAGCACATAGGCATAGCCGCCGATATACCAGCGCGGCTCCAGGCCGATCCGGTGGTGTACCAGGGCGATGGCATGCACGCTCTCGTAATAGGCGGCGTCGAAGGTGCCGGAGAACAAGCGTTTCCAATGGGTGGTCTGCGCACGGATGAGCCTGGGCACCTGGTCGCCGACCAGCGCCTTCAGGTGCGGTTCCGCGCTGACGTGCCGGTAGAACCCCTCCAGGACGCTCGGGAGGTTCGGTTCGACGATTTTCCAGAATTCCCGCAGAACTTCCGCTGTGGCCGGCGATATGCGCATGAAGCGGGTTCGCGTGCCCAGGTCGCCCTCGTTCACCGCCGCCATGGCGCGCTCCAGTTCCAATTCTCAAACCGAGGCTTGCGCCAACTTCTGAAATTATCGGTAAATTCGGGGCGGGCGGCGGCGGGCGGGCTTCGCGCGGCATCTTGATCGTCCGCGCCGGGTTGGCTAGGCTGGCACCGGATATCGATAATCAATCGAGGAAACCTTGCCCGAAGCCCGGGCCTCCCACGTCCTGTCCGAACTGCGCCGGCGCATCGTCATGAACGAACTGATGCCCGGCGCGCCACTCACCGAACTCGGCCTGGCCGCCGACCTCGGCTGCAGCCAGTCCTCGGTGCGCGAGGCGCTGCTGCGGCTGGAAGGCGAGGGGCTGGTGCTGCGCGCCGGCCGGCACGGCACCACCATCACCGACCTCGACGTCGGCTCCGCCGCCGAAATGCTCAACCTGCGCCGCCGCATCGAACTGCGCGGCGCCCGCCGCGCAGTGCGCCGAATTTCCGCCGGCGATATCGAGGGGCTGTGCCTCCTGCAGGAGCGCATGGAGCGCGCCGCCGAGGCCGGCGACGCCTGGGCGGTGCTGGAGGCCGACATGGACCTGCATCTGGCGCTGTTCCGCGCTTCCGGGCTGCACGCCATGGGGCCTATCCTGGCGCGCTGCATGCTGCACTCGCATCGCTTCCGCCTGTGGGCGCCCTGGCACCACCGGTCGCTGCTGGCAACGGCCTTGCGGCACCGGCCCATCCTGGCGGCCCTGCAGGGCGGCGACGCGGCCGGTCTGGCACGCGAACTCGGTGCCCATCTGGACACCATCGTCGAAAGGAAGACCGTCGCATGAGCCACTCGCCGCATCCGCAAATGCTGCCGATCCTCGCCATGCAGCGGGCGACCCCGGCGCCGGACTACGAGCACATGCCGCTGGCGGCGGGGCGCGCCACCTTCAACGAGACGCACGGGCGCATGAACAGCCCGCTGCCGCCGGCCAGCGCCCGCGATCTGGTGGTGGGCGGCGTGCCCTGCTGCCTGATCAACGAGGCCGCCGGCCCGGGCATGATCGTGTTCGTGCACGGCGGCGGCTGGACCTTCGGCAACCCGGCGAGCCACCAGCGCTGCGCCCGCCTGCTGGCGCTGGACGCGGCCATGCCGGTGCTGCTGCCCGACTACCGCCTGGCGCCCGAACATCCCTGCCCGGCGGCCATCGAGGACGTGCTGGCCGTACTCGCCGCCCTGCCGCCCGGCCCGCTGGTGCTCGGCGGGGATTCGGCCGGCGCCAACATCGCGCTGGCGGTCGCCCAGGCCGGCGCGGGCACCGGCGCGCGGCCGGACCTGCTGTCGCTGTGGTACGGCTGCTTCGCGCCGATCTTCGACACCCGCAGCCACCGCGATTGCGGCGACGGCAGCTTCGGCCTGACCTCGCAGCGCATGCGCTGGTACTGGGACAACTGGCTGGGCGAAACCCCCGACCCGCGCGGCATTCCGCTCGACGGCCCGATGGCGGGGCTGCCGCGCATCCACCTGCTGGCGGCCGGGCTCGACTGCCTGCGCGACGACTCGCTGATCCTCTCCGGCAAGCTCGCCGATGCCGGGGTGCCCTACCGCCTGGACATGATACCGGGCGTGGTGCACGGGTTCCTGCAGATGTCGGTGCTGCTGGAGCCTGCCCGCCGCGCCATCGCCACCATTGCCGATGAGATCAAGCGCACGCTGAACCGGGAGTGATGCCCATGAAACGTCGTTCGTTGCTTGCCGGCGCCGCCGCGCTGGCCGCCGCGCCGCTCGCCCGTCCGCATGCCCAGCAGCCCGTCACGGTGCGCTGGTGGTACCATTTCGACGACCCCACCGCCACGCCCGCCGCCCTGGTGGCCGACTTCGAAAAGGCCAACCCCGGCATCAAGCTGCAGGCCGAGAGCATCCCGTGGGGCGGCGGCGCCGACTACGACACCCGCCTCTACACCAGCCTGATCGCCGGCAACGCGCCGGACTGCGGCATGGTCAAGTTCCTCAACCAGCCCAGGCTGATGGAAATGGAGGCGCTGAAGCCGCTCGACGACGACATCGCCGTCTGGTCGGGTCGCACCGACATCTCCGAGGACCTGTGGCGGCTGCATCGCGCGCCGGACGGCAAGCGCTACTACCTGCCGGTGCAGATCGTGGTGCTCTACCTCTATGTGCGGCAGGACTGGTTCGCCCAGAAGAACCTGCCCATGCCGACCGACTTCGCCACCTTCCTCGCCGGCGCCCAGGGCGTCACCGGCGGCGACCGCTGGGGCTTCGGCCTGCGCGGCGGCGCCGGCGGGCACGACCATTGGGGCAGTTTTGTCCTTGGCGGCGGCGCCAGGCTCGAAAAGGGCGGGCTGGTCACCCCGGCCGCGCTGGCGGCGAACCGCTGGTTCATCGACCTGCACCGCACCCACCACGTCTTCCCGCCCTCCGCGCCAAGCGACGGCTTCGTGCAGACCATCGCCAACATGAAGGCCGGCCGCACCGCCATGACCATCCACCATATCGGCTCGGCCAACGAGATGGTGGCGGCGCTGGGCGATGCCATCACCGCCATTCCGGTGCCGCGCGGGCCGGGTGGCGACGCCTGGACCGATTTCGGCGACGGCTCGAACGCCATCTTCGCGGCCAGCAAGAACCCCGAGGCGGCGTGGCGGTGGATTTCCTTCCTCTCCACCGCGGCGCCGAACATCGCGTTCAACAAGCTGGCCGGCCAGGTGCCGGTGACCACCTCCGGCGGCAAGGAATGGAACGTCCAGCCGAAGCGTTTCCTGGACGCCACCTTCGCCTCGCTGCCGATCGCGCATTCGCTGCCGCCGACCCCGCAGACCGCCGACTTCACCCGCACGGTCTGGCCGCAAACCACGCAGAAGGCCCTGCTCGGGCAGATCACGCCCGACGAGATGATGCAGACCTTCGAAAAGCTGTTCTTCGGTTGAACAAAACCGGCCCCGGCTTCGGCCGCAACCGCCCGTGACGCAATCGCGATTATCGCCTATGAATTCGAAAATAAGTTGAACCGGGAGGGTTCGCCATGAAACGTCGTACGATGCTTGCCGGTGCCGCCGCGCTTGCCGCCGCGCCGCTGGCCTGTCCGCATGCCCAGCGGCCGGTGACGGTGCGCTGGTGGTACCACCTGGATGACCCCACCGCCACGCCGGCGAAGCTGGTGGCCGATTTCGAACAAGCCAATCCGGACATCAAGATCCAGGCCGAACCCATCCCCTTCAACGGCGGCGCCGACTACGACGCGCGGCTCTACACCACCATCATCGCCGGCAATGCGCCCGACACCGCCATGGTGAAGTTCGTCAACCAGCAGCGCCTGCTGGAAATGGAAGCGCTGCGGCCGCTCGACGACTACATCGCCGCCTGGCCCGGCCGGACCGACATTTCCGAGGACCTGTGGCGCCTGCACCGCAACAAGGACGGCCACCGCTACTACCTGCCGCTGCAGTACGTGGTGCTCTACATGTACGTGCGGCAGGACTGGTTCGCCCAGAAGAACCTGCCCATGCCGACCGACTTCGACAAGTTCCTCAACGCCGCCAAGGCGCTCACCGGCGACAACCGCTGGGGCTTCGGCATGCGCGGCGGCATCGGCGGGCACGACCATTGGGGCACTTTTGTCCTTGGCGGCGGCGCCAAGCTGGAAAAGGGCGGGCTGGTCACGCCGGCCGCGCTGGCGGCGAACCGCTGGTTCATCGACCTGTGGCGCGTGCACAAGGTGTTCCCGCCATCGGCGCCGAGCGACAGCTTCCTGCAGATCGTCGGCAACATGAAGGCCGGCCGCACCGCGATGACCATCCACCATCTCGGCTCGGCGAACGAACTCGTCGCCGTGCTGGGCGACAGCCTCACCGCCATTCCGGTGCCGCGGGGCCCGGCCGGCGGCGCCTGGACCGATTTCGGCGACGGCTCGAACGCCATCTTCAACCAGAGCAAGAACCCCGAGGCGGTGTGGAAGTGGATTTCCTACCTCTCCACCTCGGCGCCGAACGTGGTGTTCAACAAGCTGTCCAACGAGGTGTCGGTCACCACGTCCGGCGGCAAGAACTGGGACGCCCAGCCGCAGCGCTTCCTCGACGCCACCGTCGGCTCCCTGCCGATCGCGCAGACCCTGCCGGCCACCCCGCAGACCGCCGACTTCAGCCTCACGGTGTGGCCGCAGACCACGCAGAAGGCGATGCTCGGGCAGGTCTCCCCGGATGACATGATGCAAATCTTCGAGAAGCATTTCTTCGGATGAGGCGTTCGGCTTTCACGCCGTGGCTGTTTCTGGCCCCGGCCCTGGTGGCAACCGTGGTGTTGGTGCTGGGGCCGGTGCTGGAGACGTTCTGGCTGTCGCTGCACAACGTGGTGCTGTTCCGCCCGCGCGTGCGCCCCTTCGTCGGCCTGGCCAACTACCTGGCGGTGCTGAACGACGAGGTGTTCTGGAGCAGCCTGGGACGTTCCGTTGTGTGGGTCGGTGCGGCGGTCGGGTTCCAGTTCTCGCTGGGCCTCACCGCGGCCCTGCTGCTGAACCGGCAATTCTGGTGGCGCCCGGTCGCGCGCGCGCTGGTCATCGTCCCGTGGGCGCTGCCCAGCGTCGTCATCGGCCTGGTGTGGACCTGGATGCTCGACTTCAACCTCGGCATCATCAACCAGCTCGGCATGCAGTTCGGCCTGCTGGACCACTCCATCCCCTGGCTGGCGCAGCCCCGCACCGCCATGGCGGCGGTGATCCTGGCGATCACCTGGCAGGGCTTTCCGTTCTTCTGCGTCACCCTGCTGGCCGGCCTGCAATCGATCCCGCGCGAGCACTACGAAGCGGCCTCGATCGACGGCGCGGGTCCGGTGCGCAGCTTCTGGTACGTCACCCTGCCCGGGCTGATGCCGGTGATGGCGACGGCGTTGCTGCTGCGCATGATCTGGGTGGCCAATTCGCTCGACCTGCTGCTGGTGATGACCAGCGGCGGTCCCGGCACGTCGACCCAGACGCTGCCGCTCTATGCCTTCCTGAAGGCCTGGTCGGGCGCCGATTACGGCTACGGCTCCTCGCTCGCCGTGGTGCTCACACTGCTGCTGCTGAGCGTGGTGATCGTCTATGCCGTGCGGAGCGGGAAATGAAGCGCGCCAGGCTGTTCTTCGGCACCGAGTTGCCGGTGCTGTGCATCCTCGTCTTCGGCCTCGGGCCGTGGCTGTGGATGATGATGACCTCGCTGCGCCCCGACCTGGAGCTGTCGCATTCGCCGATCACCCTGCTCCCGGGCCGCTTCACGCTTGAGCACTACATCAGCCTGCTGGAGCGGACCACCTTCGCCGCCAACCTGCGCGACAGCCTGATCGTCGCCACCGGCGCGGTGACGCTGGGGCTGCTGTTCTCGCTGCCGGCGGCCTACGCCTTCTCGCGCTTCCGCTTCCCCGGACGGCGCACGCTCAGGGTGCAGTTCCTGGTGGTGAACATGTTCCCGGTGGTGATGCTGGTGCTGCCGCTGTTCATCCTGTTGCGCGAGTTCGGCCTGCTCGACACCTACATCGCCCTGATCGCCGGCCACGCCACCTTCACGCTGCCCTTCGCCATCTGGCTGATGACCGGCTACATGGACGGGCTGCCGGTGGAACTCGACGAATCCGCGATGATCGACGGCGCCACCCAGTTGCAGGTGCTGCGGCTGGTGATCCTGCCGCTGGCGGCACCCGGGGCGGTGGCGGTGGGGCTGTATCTCTTCATCGCCTCGTGGAACGAGTACCTGTTCGCGCTCATGCTGGCCGGGCGCAACGTGCGCACGGTCACGGTGGCGCTGCAGATGTTCATCGGCGAGAACACCATCAACTGGGGCTTGCTGGCCGCGGGCGGCACGCTGGGCGCATTGCCGGCGGTCATCCTGTTCCTGTTCGCGCAGAAGCGCCTGGTCGGCGGGCTTACCGGAGGGGCCGTCAAGGGATAGGCAAGCAAGGCGAGGGCTCCGGCCACGAACCCGGATGGCGGTGCGCTGAACCGCCCGCGGGTTGCTTCAGGACCTGGGCGCGCCGTGCGCCGCGGCGGCCTGCCGCGCGGCCTCGCGCACGCGATGGACATAGCGCGCATACCAGTTGGTGAAAGCGACGGCCGCCAGCAGCAGGGCGTAGGAGGCGGTCTCGTACTCCCAACCCCGAAAGACGAAACCCACCATCTCGCCGTAGGCCAGGCCGGCGTTCACGCTGAATACCGCCGCCCAGACCGCGGTGACGATGACATTCGTCCGGATGAAGGCAGGGTCGTGCCAGAGCGAGCGATCGACCTGCTCGCGCGCGTAGTCCTCGGTGAAGGGTTTGCCGATCGCGATGGTGAACCACGAGGAGGCGGCAAGCGCGCCATTGGCCAGCACGCCCAGGTGCTCGGCGACCCACAGGTTCTCCAGGCCCACCACGGCCACCGTGGTCAGCAGGAAGAACGCCAGTCCTATCCACAGGACGATGCCGCGCAGGAGGCGGGTGACGCCCAACACCACGCTCAGCAGGAGGGCGACGACCAGCCCGACCTTGAGCTGGAAAAGAGTGTCCCGGGCAATGATCAGCAGCGCCAGCCAGGGCGCGAAGGTCAGCAGGAGCTTCACGACCGACACGGGGTCACCTCCTTGCCGGCGGGCGCATGGCCCACGCACGGCGGCGCGTTCGTTTCCGGTGCAGCTAAGCCGACATTTCCCGGATGACCCGGGGCCGCAACGGACAATAGTGATTTTCCGCGGCCCGTTGAAGCCGTGGATGTGCCCCGCGATGCCGCCAGCGAGCGGAGGGCGCACAGGCTCTTGCGCCATGCGCCGTCGCAAGAGGCGGAAGCCGCTTCGCTTTTCCGCCGTGGATGGCAGCGATCTTCACGCATAGCGTGGCCCCGCTGTTCGCCTCATTGCCGGCCCCTGGCCCGCTCTCCCATGTCAATCCCCCAGCTCCCCGCGGCCGCGCATGCCCCGCCATCCCGCCGCGTAGCCCGCATTCGCGTAGCGAAATGCGGGATCTTTTCCTTGCGCCGGCCACGGTTTTATGCTAGGACTATTTTCGTGGAACCCGCCCCCCTCCCGGCCCCGGTCCAAGCCTTCGCCCCCGA
>CAIMEK010000948.1 GCA_903839965.1 uncultured Acetobacteraceae bacterium
ACTTGGAAGCGGCGGATGTCCTCGGGTGTCGCGGTGTCAGGCGGCCGCCTGAGAAATGCTGCGAAGTTCCGGACGAACCGAATGTAGTCGCGCTGCGTCGCTTCGCGCAGACCATGCATGGCCATGTCTTCGAGCATGCGTTGGCGCAGCGGGCTGATCGGCTGTGAGTCTGGCTGGTCGGTCACTTTGTCTGCTCCTTGAGCTGAGGGGGGACCCTCCAAGCTCAAAGGCAGACCGAAACAGTCTCAACCTCTTACTGCCGCCCTCGAACCCGCCGGCCTCGCCTCAGGGGCCCTCCCGCGAAGCGGGTTCGTGCAGGGGTGGGAAGCGGCTGTGCAGATGATGTCTGAAAAGCTCGATTTCAAGCTGCCAAGTTGCAAAATGCCATGCTATAGTCCGCCAGTTATGTCCGATTCCATATCAAATTAGAGATATGCGGAATGGCGCACAACGCACGCACAGTCTACCTGGATCATAGCGTCGTGTCCTATCCAATCTGGCACGAAAATCTCATGGAGATCCTTCTCCGGAAGGAGTTTCGCCTCGTTGTCTCCGTATGGAATCTAGTCGAGATTGGCGGAGCAACAGATCAGGCCCAAAAACAGCACCGACTCGATTTTATCGAGAAGCTAAACCCGTTGTGGATTGCTGAAAGATTATCTCTTCAGAAGCAGGAGGTTCGTCACTTTTTGTGGAGGAATCGATTTGATGTCGTGCACGAAGTTCCGATAGTGATCACTCCCATATTGTCCATCGTCGACTCATTAATGTCCGGATGGCAGATGCGAATTGGCCTGACGCCGAAACGATTTATCGAAGAGACTAGCTTCGAGGAATTAAGCCCGTTACGAAAAATTTCCCCAAGGTCGCTGTCTACGCTACAAACCGCTGGCACGAAGGCGGTAAAGGCGAGGCGAAAGGAAATTTTTCTAGCATGGGTAGGAGGCTTGATGCCTGATTGCGACCCCACGGGACGCGCATTCACTAGGCAACAAAAATCGGAGCTCGCAGAATTCTGCTACAATAGCGGGCAGAGCTTCTTTGATGAGTGCAGATCGCTAGCCGTAGAGAATGCGCTCACCAACGTTCGAATTCGCGACCCAGGGCGAAAGCCGAGAGAATCTGACGGTCCAGACTTACAGCATATAGTGCCTGCGCTGGCGTATTGCGATATTTTTCTCACGAGAGATGGTTACCAAGCTCAGTGCACTGAGGCAGTTCGGACGACCTTGGTGGGAATGAATTTGGCGCTGGTGTGCACAGATGTCGAAGCGCTCGAAGGCGTCTAATTAGTCCTCGTGCACAGGACCGCTTTGGGTCGACATCGGCCATTGCGCGGCCGTTCAGAGACGGCCTTCAAGGGATCAGGCTTGAAGCCCGTGCCGGCAATTGCCTGACCGGTTTCGGCTGGTCGGATGCGCGTGGACAGACTCCGGGCCGGCTATCTGTGCCGTTGCGACCTCATAATGGCAACGGCGGTGCAGGATGAGTGGTGTCTCGACCCCCTCAACCTTGCTCCGCTTCGCGGCCCAAGCCCACAAGGGGAGGGGAAATCAAGCATTGCCGAATGGGAAAGGGGTCCAGGGGTCCCCTGACCCCTGGCGGGGTCCAGGGGGCAGCGCCCCTGGGCTTGCTTGCTTGTTCGCGAGCCCGGAGCGCTCAGCGCAGCACGCCGCCCGTGGCCTTGGCGACCGCCGCCACCACTTTCGCCGCCGCCGCCTCGATCTCGGCATCGGTCAGCGTCCGCTCGCGCGGCTGGAACGTCACCTCGATGGCCAG
Organism: uncultured Acetobacteraceae bacterium; assembly: GCA_903839965.1. Taxonomy (GTDB): domain Bacteria; phylum Pseudomonadota; class Alphaproteobacteria; order Acetobacterales; family Acetobacteraceae; genus Rhodovastum. Next base: position 1,780 of record CAIMEK010000948.1, read on the forward strand.
CGACACCTTGCCGGACTCCAGCTTGTCGCCCGCGTAGCGGTCGAACAGGGTGACGCCGGCGATCAGGTGGCGCTCGGCGCCGCGGGCGGCGCGGATCAGCGCGTCCGCGCTCACCGCGGCGTCCACCACGAAGGCGAAGTCGCGGCGCACCGGGTGGAAGGCGGGCAGGTCGGGAGCGGATTTGCGCCGGCGCCTGGGGTCGGGGATGGCGTCGAGGAATACCTCGAAGGCCACCGCGGGACCGGCGAGGTCGAGGGCGGAAAGCACGCGCGGATGCAGTTCGCCGAAGCTCGCCAGCACGGTTTTCGGGCCTTGCCGCACCACACCGGCGCGGCCGGGGTGGTAGAAGGCGGGCGGGTCCGCGGTGACGGTGAGCGCCTCCATCGGCACGCCGAGGGCCGCCAGCACCGCCCAGGCGTCGCCCTTGGCGTCCAGGACGTCGACGCCGCGGGCGGGCACGATCCAACTGCGCGGCGTGGCGCCGGTGCGAACGCCGGCGGCGAGCCAGCGATGGCCCTCCGGGGTGGGGTCCTGAAAGCCCGGGCCGACCTCGAACAGGCCGATATCGGCAAAACCGCGGGCGGCGTTGCGCTGGGCGGCGAGCGCCAGGGTGGCCAGCGGCGAGGGGCGCATCTGGTCGAGGTCGCTGGCGATCGGGTTCTCCAGGTGCAGCGCGGCGGGCGCCGGGCCGAACAGGGCGGCGACGCGCTGCTCGGTGAAGCTGAAGGTGACGCATTCCGCCAGGCCGCGCGCCGCCAGGGTGCGCCGGGCGAGCGCGGTGCGGGTCTGCCGGGAGGTGAGCGTGCGGGCCGGCACCGGCGCGGCGCGCGGCAGGCTGACCGGCGGCACCGCGTCCAGCCCGCGCAGGCGCAGCACTTCCTCGATGAGGTCGCACTCGGCTTCCATCGCGTCGCGGCCCTCGGCGGCCTGCGCCGCGCGACCGGGCGGCAGGTCCGGGGCCGGCTCCAGCGGCGTGCCGGCGGCAACGTCGTTGCGCCAGGGCGGCACCTGCACGGTGACTTTTTCGGCGTCCTGGGAGGCCACGGCGAAGCCGAGGCGCTGCAGGGAGTCCACAGCCTCGGCAGGCGGCACTTCGAGCCCGCCGAAGTCGCGCAGGGCAGCGAAACGGAGCGTGGCCTGGCGCTGCCAGGGAGGCTCGGCGCCGGCGGCGACCACGTCGCTGGCTTCGCCGCCGCACAGGTCGAGCACCATGCGCGTGGCCGCCTCGACGGCGGCGGGCATGAGGGCGGGGTCGATGCCGCGCTCGAAGCGCTGGCGGGCGTCCGAGGTGACACCGTGGCGGCGGCCGGTGAGCGCCACGCGGACCGGGTCGAACAGGGCGCATTCGATGAACACCGAGGTGGTGCCCTCGTCGCAGCCGGTCGGCTCGCCGCCGATGACGCCGGCCATCGACTGCACGCCGGCGGCATCGGCGATGGCGCAGTCGTCCGGCCCGACCGTGTAGTCCTTGCCGTTCAGGGCGCGGAAGGTTTCGCCGGCGCCGGGACGGAAGATGAGTTCGCCGCCGCTCACCTTGTCCACGTCGAACACGTGCAGGGGACGGCCGAGGTCGATGGTGAAGAAGTTCGTCATGTCGACGAGCGCGTTGATGGGCCGGAGGCCGATCGCGGTGAGGCGGTCCTGCAGCCATTGCGGGCTGGCGCCGTTGCGGATGCCGCGCACGGTGCGGCCGAGCACCCAGGGGCAGGCCTGCGGCCAGTCGATGCGCCACTGCAGCGGGCTGGCGAAGGCCGAGGGCACCACGGGCGGCGCGAACGGCTTCAGCGTGCCCAGGCCGGCGGCGGCGAGGTCGCGCGCCACGCCGCGCACGGCCAGCGCGTCGCCGCGATTGGGGGTGACGCTGATGTCGATCACCGGGTCGTCGAGTCTGGCCCACTGCACGTATGGCATGCCAATGGGCGCGTCCGCGGGCAGTTCGATGATGCCAGTGTGGTCCTCGCCCAGGCCCATTTCGCGCACGGACAAAAGCATGCCGGCGCTGCGCACGCCGCGGATCTCTCCGACTTTCAGGGTGATGCCGGTGCCAGGAATGAAACTGCCGGGGGCGGCGAACACCGCCTTCATGCCGGTATGGGCGTTCGGCGCGCCGCAGACGACGGAGATGAGTTCGCCGTCGCCGACATCGACGCGACAGGCGTGCAGGCGGTCGGCATTGGGGTGCCGCGCCGCTTCGACGACATGGGCGATGCGGAAGGAGGCGAGCGCGGCGCCGCGGTCTTGGACGCCTTCCAGTTCGAGGCCGATGCGGGTCAGCGTGTCGGTGATGTCCGCCAGCGATGCGGTGGTTTCGAGATGCGTCTGCAGCCAGGACAGGGGGAATTTCATGGTGTCACAGCCCCTCGTGGAGCATGGCGGGGGCCAGCGGGTTGGCGCCGTAATGCTGCAGCCAGCGGATGTCGCTTTCGTAGAACGGGCGGAGGTCGGGGATGCCATGCTTGAGCATGGTGACGCGCTCGATGCCCATGCCGAAGGCGAAACCCTGCCATTGCCGCGGGTCGATGCCGCAATTGGCCAGCACCTTCGGGTGGACCATGCCGCTGCCGAGGATTTCCAGCCAGTCGCCGCCGCCGCCCAGCTCGCCGGTTTTGCGGGTCCAGCCGATGTCGACTTCCATGCTCGGCTCGGTGAACGGGAAATACGAGGAGCGGAAGCGCACCGGCAGATCGGCGATGTCGAAGAAGGCGCGCAGGAAGTCGATCAGGCAGCCCTTGAGATGGCCCAGCGTGATGTCGCGATCGAGCACCAGGCCCTCGACCTGGTGGAACATCGGGCTGTGGGTGGCGTC
>CAIMEK010000949.1 GCA_903839965.1 uncultured Acetobacteraceae bacterium
GCACCCCGCGCGCCCGCGCCAGCATGGCGGCGTGGCTCGTCCCGCTGCCGGCCGCCAGCGCGACCCCGCCGCCGCCGCTCCAGTCCAGCTCCAGGAAACGCGACGGCGCCAGGTCGTAGGCGACCACGATGGCGCCCGGCGGCGGGGCCGGCGCCGGCGCGCGCTCGCCCGACAGGCAGCGCAGCACGCGGTCGCGCAGATCCCGCAGGTCGGCGCTGCGGGCGCGGAAATAGGCATCCTCCGCCGCCTGGTATTCGGCGATCTGCGCCCCCAGCGCCGCGTGCCAGGCCGCATCGGCCGGCGAACCCGCCTCGATCGCCGCCAGGGCAGGGGCGCGCAGCTCGTCGTCCTCCAGCATCGCCACCTGGAAGGCGATCATGCCGGCGGCATCGTCATCGCCTGCCGCTTCCTGCAGCGCCGCCAGTTCCGCCACCGCGGCCGCGATGGCCGTGGTCAGCATGGCGGCCGCATCGCCGACCGCCACCATTCCTTGCACCCCGACATCCGCCAGGCGCACCAGCGGCCCGATCGCGACCCCGGGCGCCGCGGGCTGGCCGATCAGCTCAGGCGGCATCGCCGCCCACCTCCGCGAAGTCGTTCCGCACCAGCCCGACCAACGCCTCGACCGCGGCGGCGGCATCCTCGCCGGAGGCGCGGAAATGCAGCGTCGCGCCCTGCGGCAGCCTGGCGGCCATCACCTTCACGATGCTCTTGGCATCCACCCACGGCCCGGCCGCATCGCCGGCCAGTTGCACGCCGGCGGCAAAGCCGCGCGCCAGCCTGGTGAGCTTCACCGACGGCCGCGCGTGCAGGCCCACCGGATGCGTCAGCAGCACCGTCCCCGCCGCCTCGGCCATCTACATCGCCTCCGCGGCAAGCCGCACCTGCTCCAGCGTGGCGCCGCCGGAGGCCTCGGCCGCCGCCACCACCGCGCCTTCCACGATCGGCGCATCGCACACCACCACGCGCCCGCGCCGCTCCGGCGGCAGCATTTCCACCGCCATCTCGCTGTGGGTCTCCGCTCCGCCCAGGTCCACCAGCACCGCCACGCCGCGCTCGGACCACGCCGCGTCGATCGCCGCCATGATCGCTTCGACGCTGCATCCCAGGCCGCCGCCGGGCAGTCCGCCCGTCCAGGCCAGCTGCACGTCCGCGCCGACCATCTGCCGTACCATGTCGGCGGCGCCGCGCGCCACGTCGGCCGAGTGCGAGACGATGACGATACCGACGTTCGCTTGCGCCGTCATGCCGCATCCCCCTTTGCCGTGGGGCCGAACGCCCGGCACGCCGCGGCGATCAGCAAGGCGCTCGACCGCGCGCCGGGGTCCATGTGCCCGATACTGCGCTCGCCAAGAAAGGAAGCCCGGCCGCGCAGCGCCAGCATCGGCACGGTCGCGTCCGCGGCCGCATCGGCCACACGCGGCAGCCGCTCGCCGAGCGTCGCCGGATCGCCCCCGCGCAGCGCCGCCAGCACCGGCGCCAGCACGTCGAGCATCGTCTTGCTGCCGGTGTTGGACTTGCCCCGCGCCTTCACCGCCGCCAACGCCGCGTCCCCCGCCGTTGCCAGTTCGGCCAGCCCCGCCCCGGCCGGCAGCGCCCGGCCGAGCTGCATGAACAGGGTGCCGTAGAGCGGGCCGGAAGCCCCGCCCACCTTCATCACCAGGGTGGTGCCGAGCGCCGTCAGCGCTTCCGGCAGCGGCTTGGCGGCGATCCGGTCCAGGTCCGCCAGCACGGCGTCGAAGCCGCGCTGCATGTTGCTGCCGTGGTCGCCGTCGCCGATGGCCTGGTCGAGGCGCGTCAGCTCCTCGGCATGCGCGGCGATGGTCGCCGCCATCGCCCCGAACAGCCGCCGCACCGCCCGCCCGTCCAGTTCCATCGCGTGTCCCTCGCTTGCCGGCCCGCCGGCCGGCCCAATCGCAGATTTCCCTTCGCGTGAAGGCGGAAACCTGTCAATTGATTTAGGTCAATGATGGCATCGGTATGGGCGGGAAAACAGCGCGGGTGCCGTGCAGCGAATGGTGGATGTCCCCCGGTTGCCGCCTGTGCGGCCATGGATGCGCCGACGCAACGGTGACGACGCTGAAAAAGACGCTTGCCCGGCAAGCCAAAGCAAGGCAACGGAAGCCGGGAAGCTGGCAGCCCCGCTGAGACCGCCGCAAACCGTGATGTCATGGGCAGGCGACCAGGCGTGTCGGCGAGAGCGAACAACCTGTGAGGTTCAGCAATGAGCGACGACAATATGCGGGAACATCTGATTAACGCGATGAAGTCCCGGGCGATGTTCTATTGGGCTTTCTACAAGGAGTTCAGTGCCGAAATCGGCCCGGAAAAGGCCGCCGAAATCATGAAGCGGGCCATCTACAAGCGCGGCCTGGAAATCGGCAAGCAGTTCAAGAAATTCGCCCCCGGCGACATGGCGGGACTGAAGGATGCCTTCGTCGCCAACGTCCCCGACCCCCAGGCCACGTTCAACCCGAACGTCGAACGCTGCGACGCGGCGGGCATCGACATCCAGTTGCAGTCCTGTCCGCTGAAGGACGCCTGGAAGGAAGCCGGCCTCACCGACGAACAGATCGCCCTGATGACCCATATCGCCGGTCAGGTCGACAACGGCACGTTCGAAGGCGCCGGCTTTGAATTCAGTGCCGATACCTGGCAGGCCGGCCGCAGTGGCTGCTGCCATCTCCACATCCGTCCTGGCGTGAAAGGCAAGTGAACATGCTAAAAACCGTTGTCGGCGCTTTCATGGGCGCCGCGTTGGCCGCCTGGGCACTCCCGGCTTGCGCTCAGACCAAAACCATCGTCATCGGCTACGAACTGCCGCTCACCGGCGACAGCTCGCACTACGGCGAGGTGTTCCGCAACGCCGCCGACATCAAGCTGCAGGAATTCAAGGACGCCGGCGGCATGCCCGGCGCCAACATCGTCATCCGCTACGAGGACAGCAAGAACGACGCCAAGGAAGGGCGCAACATCGCCCAGCTGTTCGTCGACGACAAATCCATCGTCGGCGTGCTTGGCGACTTCAACTCCACCGTTTCAATGGCGGCGGCGGAAATCTACGCCAAAGCCGGCATGCCGCAGCTCTCGCAGACCGCCTCGCACCCCGACTTCGTCAAGATCAGCAAGTGGCAGTTCCGCAACATCACGACGCAGGCCTACGAAGGCCCGTTCAACGCCGGCTGGATGCGCGAGAAGGGCATCACCAAGGCCGCCGTCGTCGCCATCCAGAACGACTGGGGCCTGTCGTGCGCCAGCAACTTCGTCGATGGCTTCAAGGCCAAGGGCGGCACCGTCCTCTCCACCGAATATTTCAATCCGGGAACGCGCGACTTCCGCTCCATCCTCACCAAGTTCAACCGCGCCGCGCCGGAAGCCATCTACCTCTGCATGTTCTATGAAGAGGGCGCCTCCTTCCTGCAGCAGCGCCAGCAGCTCAACGTCACCGCGCAGCTCTACGGCGCCAGCTCGCTGTTCGAGGACCAGTTGGTGAAGCTCGCCGGCCCAACCGCCAACGGCCTGTTCCTGTCGTCGAACTTCATGCCGACCAACCCCGATCCGAACGTGCAGAAATTCGTTTCGGAGTACAAGACCAAGTACGGCGCAGTGCCGAACCAGTTCGCCGGCCAGGCATACGATGCAATGGGCATCATGCTGGTCGCGCTCAAGAAGGCCGGCCCGAACGTCACCCGGGAAACGCTGCGCGACGCGCTGGCGCAGACCAAGGACTATCCGGGCGTCACCGGCGCGACCACGTTCGACCCCGTCACCCGCGAGCCGCAGAAAACGGTGGTCCGCATGACCATCGCCAACGGCGAATACGTGGTGGTGAAGTAGCGCGATCCCGCGTCTCCCCTCTCCCCTGTCGCGGGGGAGGGGGGACGCGGGCCCTTTTTTGGCGCCACCGCGGACCGGGCTGGGACATGTTCGACATCTATCTCGTTCAGCAGATCATCAACGGGCTCAGCATCGGGCTGGTCTATGCCTTGATGGCGATCGGCTTCACCCTGATCTTCGGCGTGCTCAACGTGGTCAACTTCGCCCATGGCGAGGTCTACATGGTCGGCGCCTTCGCCGGCCTCATGCTGATCACCTGGACCGCGCCGCCGCTGCTCGCCATCGTGCTCGTCGTGCTGGCGGTCGGCGCGCTCACCGGCATCGGGTTGGAACGGCTGGCGTTCAAGC
>CAIMEK010000950.1 GCA_903839965.1 uncultured Acetobacteraceae bacterium
GCCGACCTGCTGCTGGGTTACCTGAACGAGGGCTCGTTTCTCGGCGGATCGTTCCGCCTGGACCGCAGCGCCGCGGAAGTGGCGATACAGCGCCTCGCGGACAGCCTCGGCCTGACCGCCGGTCATGCGGCCTGGGGTGTGCATGATCTGGTGAACGAGAACATGGCGCGCGCAGCTGCGATGCACGCTATCGATTGCGGCATCGATCCGCGTATCCTTTCGATGGTTGCTTTTGGCGGCGCCGGGCCGACGCATGCCTACGGGGTGGCGCGCAAGCTCGGCATCCGCCGCATCGTCTGCCCCTTGGGTGCAGGGGTGAATTCGGCGATCGGACTGCTGTGCGCGCCGGTTGCCGTTGATGTCGCCATGAGCGCGCCGATGCAGTTGCGGCAATTCTCTGGCGAGTCGCTGTCGACAATTCGCGACGAGCTGGCGGAGGAGGCTATGGGCGCGATTCGCTCGGCTTCCGTGCCCCGGCAGGCCATTACGTTTTCCTATTCCGCCGATGTGCGCCACGTCGGGCAGGGCTACGAGATCAACATTCCACTGCCGGATGCCAAGTTATCAGACGCCGCGTTTGCCGAGGCATTGGCGGCGTCGTTCCGCGAACGCTATCGCGCCCTCTACGGGCGCATCGTCGCCGGAGCGGAGCTGGAAGTGATTACCTGGCGGCTGCGCGCCAGTGGGCCGATCAACCCGACCGGGTCGATCCAGCGACCAGCGCGCTCATCTGCCGGCACTCCGCGGCGCACCCGGCCCGTGTATTTCGATGAAGTGGGCGACACCGTCGAAGCCCGGGTGCTCGACCACTATGAGCTTGTGCCCGGACAGACCATTGCCGGGCCAGCCGTGGTCGAGCAGCGTGAATCGACCTCACTGATCGGCCCGTCGGCGACCGCCACGCTCGACGAGGACGCCAATCTCGTGATCCAGCTGAGCTAGGGACCAGACACCGTGACCGGACAACGCCGTGACTTCAACGACCCGGTGACCCTGCAGGTGATGTGGAATCGCCTGATCTTCATCGCCGACCAGGCCGACCTGGCGCTAGGGCGCACCGCCTTTTCAACCATCGTGCGGGAAAACCACGACTACGTCACCGTGCTGATGGATGCCGATGGCAAGGCGCTGGCGCAGTGCACGGCATCGATCCCGGTGTTCATCAGCACTTTGCCGCTGGCGGTACGCAACTATTTCCTGCCGGCCTTCCCGCCCGAGACATTGAAGCCTGGCGACATCCTCGCCACCAATGACGCCTGGATCGGCACCGGCCACCTGCCCGACCTGGTGATGGTGACGCCGGTGTTTTACAACGGCGGGATCGTGGCCTATGCCGGCTGCATCGCCCATTTGCCCGACGTGGGCGGCCGGCCGCAGTCACCGGATTCGGCAGATCTGTTCGAGGAAGGCATTCGCCTGCCGATCCTGAAACTGTTCCGGGAAGGCGTGCCGAACCAGGACGTGCTGGACGTTCTCGCCGCCAGTGTACGTCTGCCGGATGAGGTGCTGGGCGACGTGAACAGCATGGTCGCGGCAAATGAAGTGATGCGTCGCGAGGTGATCCGCTTCATGGAGGAGTGCGGCCTCGACTCTCTGCAGGAACTGGGCCAGGTGATCCACTCGAGATCGGAACAATCTCTCCGCAAGGCGATCGGGCAATTGGCGAACGGTACCTACGGCGCCGAGGTGCGACTCGACGGCTTCGATGCCGAGATCCTGCTGAAAGTTGCTGTCACGGTCAGCGACGATTCAGTCCATGTCGACTATGCCGGAACCTCGGGGCAGGTCGACTACGCCATCAACGTCATGCCGCACTACCGCATCGCGCATAGTCATTACGCGCTGAAATGCCTGCTCGATCCCGATACGCCGAACAACGAGGGCTGCGCGGTGCCAATCACCGATGTGGCGCCCGAGGGCTCGATCCTGAATCCCCGCCCGACGGCCGCCGGCAAGGCGCGCAATCTCGTGGGGCATGTCATTCCCAGCCTGATCTTCCGTGCGCTGGCCGACATTTTGCCGGACAGGGTGCAGGCAGACAGTGGGGGCGCGCCGATCTGGGGCATCAACTGCCAGGGCGTGGATGGCGACGGCCGGCATTATGGCGCCATCCAGAACTTCCACGGCGGCCAGGGTGGCCGCGCCGGTCTCGACGGCAACGACACGCTGAGCTTTCCGTCCAACTGCAAGGTTACGCCGGTCGAGATTTACGAAATGTCAGTGCCCGTGCTGATCGAGCGCAAGGAACTCATCCCGGACTCCGGCGGTGCCGGGGAGTTTCGTGGCGGCCTGGGTCAGCGCGGCGTGTTGCGCAACGTCTCCACCGTGCCAATGAACGTGTTCCTGAATACCGAGCGAGTCGACCACCCCTGTTTCGGTGTTTTGGGAGGGGAGTACGGCCGGGCTGGCAGCGTGCTGAAGAACGGCAAGACAATCTTCCCAAAGGGCAAGATCGTGCTGCAACCCGACGAGGTGCTGACCATAGAAACTCCGGGCGGCGGCGGCTGGGGCAGGCCGGCTGCCCGCTCCCCTGAACTGCTGGAACAAGACCTGCGGGAAGGGCTGACGACGCCGACAGCCTCAGCGCGTGCCCGCGACCTCGCATAGGAGAGCAATGACCATGCAGCCAAACATGTCCTCCCTGGCGCTCGCCGGCCGTGTTGCCATCGTCACAGGTGCGGGCAGCGGCCTCGGGCGCTGCACGGCGGAATTGCTGGCGCGCAACGGGGCCAGAGTCGTGCTGGCCGACCGCCGACTCGCGGCGGCTGAGGCGGTCGCGACCACCATTGGCGAAGCCGGCGGCGAAGCCTGGCCGCGGGATGTCGATGTCGCCGTTCCCGAAGCGGTAGCCGACCTCGTGGCCTGGACGCAGGCCCAACTCGGAATGCCGGAGATCGTCATCAACTGTGCGGGCTTTGCCTCGCGCGTAAAGAACATCCAGTGGCTGGCGGCAAACGACTGGGATGCCACGATGGCGGTCAACCTGACCGGCGTTTACGCCATGGTGAAGGCGGTGTTGCCGGCCATGTTGGAGGCCGGTCACGGCACCATCATCACCATTTCCTCGCTGGCGGCGGAGCGGCCGAATTTGCTCGGCGGCGCTCCTTACGGCGCGGCCAAAGCCGCGGTGCGCAACCTGATGGGCTACGTCCGCAACACTTTCCGCCAGCAGGGCATCCGGGCCGTCAGCATCGTCCCTGGCGAAATGGACACGCCCATCCTCGATGATCGCCCGTTTCCGCCGACCGACGAGTTGCGCGCCCGCATGATGGCGCCCGAGGATGTAGCGCAGGTCGTGTTGCTATGCTGCACCTTGCCGGCACGAACCATGATTGAGGACGTGATCATCGCACCGACCGTGTTGCGCGACCAGAGCCCGGACATGGAAGCCAGCCGCCTGCTGGGGCAGCCCGGACACTAACAGTCGGCAACGCGCTGAAGTTGCTTTTCGGATGCAGGGTGGCCGCGGCTGGCTCGGTACACTGGAATGCAAAGCGATGGATTGATGGCCTGCTGCGTCGCCCGATCATACGTCTGAATCTCGAAAGGGACCAATTCCATGTCCTTGCTCGCACCGCGGCTTGCACGCATCAAGCCGTCCGCCAGCACGGTGGCTGCGCAGCTTGCCCGAGATCTGCGCCGGGCCGGCCGGGACATCATCGACCTGGGCATCGGAGAGCCCGATTTCGATACCCCGTCGCACGTGATCGAGGCGGCGACGGCCGCCATGCGGCGAGGCGAAACGCGTTACACGGCGGTGGATGGCACGCCCGAACTCAAGGAAGCAGTTGCAGCCAAGTTCGCCCGCGAGAACGGGCTGCACTACGCGACGGACCAGATCACCGTGGGCGCCGGCGCCAAGCAGATCATCTACAATGCCATGATGGCGACGCTCGCGCCGGGCGATGAGGTGATCGTGCCGGCGCCCTACTGGGTGTCCTACACGGAAATCGTGCGCCTGGCGGAGGGCACGCCCGTGGAGGTGCACGCGCCGCAGAACAACGGCTTCAAGCTGCGCCCGGAGGACCTGGAGGCGGCGATCACGCCTCGCACCAAATGGCTGATGTTGAACTCACCGTGCAACCCCACGGGCGCTACCTATACAAAGGATGAACTCGCGGCGCTCGCGGCGGTACTGGTACGGCACGCCCAGGTGCACGTAATGACCGACGATATCTACGAGCACATCATCTTCGACCAGCGCTCCTTCCATACGATGGCAGAGGCCGCTCCGGAGTTGTTCGACCGCACACTCACCATCAATGGCGTATCCAAGGCTTACGCCATGACGGGTTGGCGTATCGGTTACGCTGGCGGTCCCCGCTCGCTGATCGGCGCGATCCGCATCCTGCTCGGCCAAAGTACGTCCAATGCGTCGTCTGTCAGCCAAGCCGCCGCCGTGGCCGCACTGACCGGCCCGCAACAGCAGGTTGCTGAGCAGCGCGCCATCTTTCAGCAACGCCGCGACGTTTCGGTCCCCGTGATCGACCGCATACCGGGCCTCTCCTGCCACTTGCCGGAGGGCGCCTTCTACCTCTACCCGAATTGCGCTGGCCTGATCGGGCGGCGCAGGCCGGACGGCAAGGTGATCCGGACGGACGAGGATGTGGCGCTGTACCTGCTGGAACAGGTTGGCGTTTCGACCGTGCATGGCGCGGCCTACGGAGTGTCGCCGCACATCCGTCTGTCAATCGCCACTTCGCTCGACACGCTGGAGGAAGGCTGCCGGCGTATTGCGCAAGCCTGCTCGCTTCTTTCCGTGAGGTCCGCCCCCTGAAAAGTGGTCCTCCCTGAGGCAATGCGTTTGGCCGATGTGGTCTTGTCCCCTGATGTGGTCCGGGGCAATGCAACTCGTTGGGCTTGCTGAGCCTGCTCGGCGAAGACCCGCGGGTTTAAGTTCCGCAACAACCCGTCCGGCCGGCGTGGCACCTTGCGGTGTCAACTGCAGGCGGTCGAAGCTGTAGAGGCCAGGGCGAGCATCCAATGGATAACATTATTGCGCTATCTTCTGCACGGCACGGATCCTGCCCGTAAAACCTTTCACGAAGATAGTTACTAATAAACCGGGAGTTCCCCCGGCTCTGCCGGGGAGGCAATAGAAGTTTGACGTTTCCGGGGGTAGCCCCCGGCTATCCATCGATCGACGAGCACGAAAGCCTGAACCACAGCAAGCGGGAGTGCAAATAGCACGTGTTTTCATCCCCAAGTACCGACGAAAGACGTTGGACGGAACGGCTTCGCCGGGAGCGGCCGGGCGGTGGAGCTGATCAGGTTGCACGGCCCACCAGCCGCGGGGATCGACGGCGTTGCTGCTGGCGTCAGCACCGCTTCCCGTTCGTGCGCGCTCCAGGTCAGAACGACGCCCGCAGGCCGGCGCTGCCGCCGTTCACGCTGTAGCCGGCGCCGATCATGCCGTCGTAGCGGACGAACAGGTCCATCGAGCGCAATGGCATCGTCACGCCGGCACCGAGTTGGGCGGCGTTGCGCGGCGCCGGCGTGCCGCGCACGTTGAAGCCGGCGTCCGGCGTGCCGGTGAAGCTGGCCGTCACCCCGCGGGAGGCGTCGGCGAACTCGTAGCTCCAGGCGGCCCGCAGCGACAGGCCGAGCGGCTTTTCCAGGCCGACCGGCAGTGTGTGCTCCAACTGCACGCCGAGCAGGCCGCGCACCGAAGCGGTGGTGGCGCCGCTGACCCGCAGGTCGACCGCGCCGGCACCGGACTCGGTGAACGTCCCGCGGCTGACGGTGACAATCTGCAGCCCCGCCAGCGGCGTGATGCGGGTGGCGGGGCCGAGCGCGAGGCGATAGCCGGTCTCGAAATTGCCCAGGAACATGTTGGCGTTGGGCGACCCGTTGGCAGCGCGCGCCTGGCCGGGGAAGACGATGCTGCGGCTCACCGAGGCGCCGCCGTAGGCATAGCCGAGCGCACCGTCGAGGTACCCTGGCCCGGGCGCGTAGCTCGCATAGGCCAGCAGCGAGCCGGTGTTGAGCGTGATGCTGCCCGGCACGCCGCTGGTGGCGGCGCCGCTGCGGGCATAGGCGACCGCCCAGCCGAGCAGCAGCTTCGGGTCCAGCCGATAGTCCGCGCCGGCGGCGATGCCGCCGTAGGAGAGCGCGAGGCCATGCGCATCGGCGTTGCGGGACAGGCTGCCGCCGGCGCCGAAGCCGCTCGCCCACATGCGCCAGCCCGGCGCGTCGTTGGGCGTGTCGCGGGCGGTGCGCAGGCGCTCGCCGACGGTGTTCAGCACCATCTGCGCGCCGGCGATCTGCACCGTGGCGATATCGGCGTAGACCTCGCCGTCGAGTTGCACGAACGCTGCCTGCAATGGCTGCGGGTCGCTGATGTTCAGCAGGTCGAGGCTGGCGTAGACGCCGTCCATGTCGGTGAACTGCTGCGGCTGGGCGGCGGTGTCCAGTGCGGTGGCGACGGCGAAGGTGTTGCCGGCGCCGGCGCGCGGGCGGTAGGCCAGGGCGTTGGCACCGATCGGCTGCAGGTTGACGTAGTATTGGGAGCCGAGGAATGCCGAGTTCTGGCAGCCTGGCTTGGCCGAGGTCCCGATGAGATACTCTTGCTGCGGGCCACCGCTGCCCCAGCCGACGATCGGCGCCCCCCAGCCGTTGATCACGCAGGTGCCGGCCGGCACGCGGACGATGTCGAGGTATAGCGGTGTGTATTGCAGGGCCAGCACATCCCTTATCTGCGCGGCTGTCAGCCCGCGCACGTCGGTCGCGCTGCCAACCCAGCCGCCCGCCGGGAACGAATGGATGCCGTCATAGGTGCGCACGTATTGGGTAACGGTGCTGGTGCGCACCACCGCGGCGGGCGCCGCAGGGACGAAGGAGAGAGTGGGCGGGCTGACGCCGACAAAGGTGTTTGCGTCGGCGCCCGTGGTGAGCGACGGCACGGCGCTGCCGTCGTGGCGGTAGACCGTCCCGGTGATGATTTCGCCGGGCTGCAGCACCAGGCTCTGCGCGGCGGCGGCACCGGCGAGCAGCGTGGCACTGAGGGTAAAGGAGGCAACGCGCGACCGGCGGACCGACACGGCATATCTCCCGGGGAAGACTTGCTTCCACGAAACGATATCAACCGCGCCGGGCCAACGCTACCGAAATAATCCGGATGAGAAAGAATCCGCCAGCCGGGCCTTCAACTGTTGCGTGGCAGCAACTGCTCGGCCAGTGTTGCCCAGTAACTCGCGCCGATCGCCAGCACGTCGTCGTTGAAATCGTATTTCGGGTGGTGCGGCATGGCGTCGTTACCGCGGCCGGACCCCAGCATGAGATAGGCGCCCTGCTTGGCCTGCAGCATGAAAGCGAAATCCTCGCCGCCCATCGTGGGTTTTTCCATGAACAGCACGCGCTGCTCGCCGACCACGGCGGCCGCGGCGCGGATGGCGAGGTCGGTCGCGTCGGGGTCGTTCACCGTCGGCGGGTAGTCGCGGTCGAACGCCACTTCCGCGCGCGCGCCGAAGCTCTCGGCGATGCCGGTCGCCAGCTTGCGCACCCCGGCCTCCAGCCGGTCGCCCACGGCGGGGGAGAACCAGCGGGCGGTGCCCAGCATGCGCACCCGCTCGGGAATGACGTTGTAGATGTGCCCGCCGTTGATGTGGCCGATGGTGACCACGCCGCTGTCCTGCGGGTCCAGCGAGCGCGACACGATGGACTGCAGCGCGCCGACGATCTGCGCGGCCACCACCACCGGGTCCACGCCGCGGTCCGGATGGGCGCCGTGCGCGCCCTTGCCGGTGATGGTGATCTCGATGTTCGCCACCGCCGCCATCATCGGCCCCTTGCGCCACAGGAAGGACCCCACCGGCGCGCCGGGCCAGTTGTGCATGCCGAACACCAGGTCCATCGGGCAACGCTCGAACAGGCCGTCCTCCACCATGATCCGCCCGCCCGCCAAATTCTCCTCGGCCGGCTGGAAGACCACGTAGACGGTGCCGTCGAAGTTGCGCGTCTCGGCGAGGTATTTCGCGGCCCCCAGCAGCATGGTCGTATGGCCGTCGTGGCCGCAGCCATGCATCAGGCCGGGGGTCTCGCTGACATGGTCGTGGCTGCCCTCTTCCTGGATGGGCAGGCCATCCATGTCGGCGCGCAGCCCGATCGCGCCGCCGGCCGCGCGGCCGCGGATGACGCCGACGACGCCGGTGCGCGCCAGGCCGGTGATGACCTCGTCCACGCCGAATTCCTGCAGTTTCCGCTGGACGATGCCGGAGGTGCGCACTTCCTGCAGCGCCAACTCGGGATGGCGGTGCAGGTCGTGGCGCCACGCCGTCATCTCGGCGTGGAATTCGGCGATGCGATTGATCACAGGCATGCTTCGGGGATCCTCAGGGACAAAAGGTCAGGGCCAGCCCGTCGTCCAGCGCGACCGGCCGCACCCCCAGGGTGGCGGTCATCGGCGCGATGGAGAAGGCCTTGTCTTCCAGCAGGCGGCGGATTTCGTCGCCGCGGATGCGGGGGATGCCGGGGATGCGGAGCAGCCCGGGCAGCACGGTGAGCGGGGCGGCGAGGCGCAACGCCCAGGCCGGCAGCGCCACGATGCGCGGCGGCGGCAGGCCGGCGGCCCGGGCGACGGCGCGGACGAAATCGGCATAGGAGAGCGGCGCGGGGCCGGCGATCACCATCACGTGCGGCCGGTCCCAGGCCAACTCCAGGGCGGCGCGCACGCAGCGCGTCACATCGTCCTGGTGGATGGGCTGCACCAGCGATCGCCCGCCGCCGGGCAGCGGCACCAGCGGCAACCGGCGCAGCATCACGGCCAGGCGCTGGACA
>CAIMEK010000951.1 GCA_903839965.1 uncultured Acetobacteraceae bacterium
GGAGAGGGCGGCGCGGGCGGCGGCGTCGATGGCCATGTCCGCGGCCGCCACGCCGGCGGCTGCCATGGCGGTGCGGCGGAGCAGGGCCAGGGTGCCGAGCAAGCCCGGGCGCAGGCCGTGCAGTTCGGCAATCTGGCGCACCAGGCGGGCGCCGCGCCAGGCCACCAGGAGGGCGTCCAGCGCCGGCGAGGGCACCGCCGCGGTGGCGGCGAACACCTGCATCGCGGCGGTCCGGCCGAGCGCGTCGGCGCGTTGTTGCAGACCGGCCGCCACCTGGTTGCGCAGCAGCGCCAATACGCTGTCCGGGTCGTTCAGCGCGGCGATGGCGGGCGCCAGGGCGGCGCCGTCGGGCAGTTCGTCCAGCCAGTCCTGCGCCGCCGCGACGATCCGCCGGGGCTCGCCCGATTCCAGCCCGGCGCGGATGCGGTCCACCGAGCGCAGGGCGAACAGCCCCAACATTTCGCGCCATACGCCGGCGCCGAGCAGGCCGAAGCCGGTGCTCGCCACCGCCAGGGTTGCCCAGCCCAGGCCGGCCGAGCGGGCAAACTGGTCGGCGACGAAGTTGCCGGTGGACAGCAGCGTCAGGCCGAGCACCAGCACCGTCGCCCCGCCGAGCAGCAGACTGGCGCTGCCCAGGCCGCCGCGCGGTTCGGCCGCGGCGGGCAGCGGCTCGGGTTCCAGCCGCGCCACCGGGGTGGCTTCCAGTTCGAAGCGTGGGGTGACGGGCGCGCGGCTCACAGCACGTCCTCCAGCAGGAAGGCCAGCAAAGTGTCGAGGTTGACGTGCGGCAGGCCGCCCTTGCCGCCCAGCGGCAGGCGCATCGGCTCGAAATCCGGCAGGGCAAGAAACGGGTGCTCCCAGAATTCCGGTCCGGGCGGGCGGTCCGGCACCTCGCCCGGCCAGGAGCGGCCGGCCCGTTCGGCGCCCACCACGCGCCCGCGCACGGCGGAAACCGGGTGGCCGTCGAGCGTCCACACCACGTCTTCCGTGCAGCGCACCGCGGCGACGGCGAAGGCGGCGGTGCGCAGGCCGGAGCTCATCGGCAGCCGGCTGACCGCGGCGGCCAGGGCGGCGAGGTTGCCGCGCTGGCGCTCGGCCACATGGTCGGCCTTGCTCGCCACGAAGGCCACGCGGGTGATGCCCAGGCCGAGCAGCGCGCCGAGCCAGTCTGGCAGCATCGAGGGGCCGCGCCACTGCAGGGCCTGCACCACTTCGGCCAGCGCCGCCGTCGCGTCGGCGAAGGCGGCGGGGCCGGCGTGCAGGGCGGAGAGCAGGTCGGCCAACACCACCAGGCGGTCGATCCGGCCGAACGAGGGGGCCATGAGCTGCGCGTGCACCGCTTGCACATAGGCGTCGTAGCGCGCGCGCAGCAGGTCGGCGAGCGGCGCCTCGGTGGTCAGCGGGAAAAATTCCAGCCAGGGCGGCTCGCCCCCGGGCGGCGGCATCAGGAAGCGGCCGGGTTGCAGCAGCGACAGCCCAGCCGTATCGCGCAGGTTGCTCAGCAACGCGCGATACAACCGGTGGCCGGCCCGCGCGAGGGTTTCGTCGGCGCCCGTGCGGAGCGACAACGCGCCAATGAATGACAAAAATTCAGCGGCTTGCGGGCGTTTCTCCAGACGCCGCAGTACACCCGCGGACCACGCGCCGAAACCCAGCCCGAGCAGCGGCAGGTCGAGCAGCCACTCGCCCGGGTAGTCCAGCAACTCCAGCCGCACGCGTTGCGGCGGCAGGGCGGCGAGCAGCCTGGGCCGGCCGATTTCGATGTCCAGGTCCAGCGCGCTGATGGTCTGGGTGCGCCCCGGCCAGGCCGGCGGGTCGCGCGCCAGGGCGGCCAGTTGGGTCGCGGTGTCGAAGCGCGGCAGGTCCTTTGCCCCGCCGGGCGCCACCGCCACGCGGAAGCTGCGCCCGGCCAGGCGTGCAGAGAGCGCGGGCAGCGCCGGCAGTCCCGCGCCGGCGGCCAGCAGGTTGGCCGCGATTGAGGTCAACAGCGCCGTCTTGCCCGATCGCGCCAGCCCGGTGACGCCGATGCGCACCGATCGGCGCACGGGCAGCAGCCCGCGCGCCGCGGCCAGCCAGTCGTACATAGATCAGGGGCGCTGGATCAGCTCGATCTTGTAGCCGTCCGGGTCCTCGACGAAGGCGATGATGGTGGTGCCGAACTTCACCGGGCCCGGCTCGCGGGTGATCTTGGCCCCGGCGGCGCGCAGCTTCTCGCAGGCAGCGTAGATGTCCGGCATGCCGACGGCCAGGTGGCCGAAACCGGTGCCGATCTCGTACTTGTCCACGCCATAATTATAAGTCAGCTCGACCACCCCGGCGCCCTCCTCCTCGGAGGCGTAGCCGACGAAGACGAGGGTGTATTTTCCGTCCGGCACGTCGCGGCGGCGCAGCTCCTGCATGCCGAGCAGCTCGGTGTAGAATTTCACGCTGCGCTCCAGGTTGCCCACCCGGATCATCGTGTGCAGGAAGGAATGTGTTCCGGCCATCATCGTTCTCCTTCATTCGGATCTATCCCGAGCAGGAACAGGCCTGCTTGGTCGGTCGCCGCCACCACGGCCTCGCGCTCGGCGAGGATGGTGCCGCCGGCTTCGTAGGCCACCCCCCGCAATCCCGCCTCGGCGGCGGCGCGGATGGTCCGCACGCCGATGGTCGGCAGGTCGGCCCGTCGCTCCTGCCCCGGCTTCACCAGTTTTACCAGAACGCCGCCCGGACCGGGACGACGCAGCGTGGCGGCGCGGGCCAGCATGGCGTCGGTGCCCTCGGCCGCCTCGGCCGCCAGCACGATACCCTGCTGCACCACGCAGCACTGCCCGACATCGACGGCGCCAAGCGCGCGCGCCACCGCCACGCCGCGGGCGATGTCCGCCAGCGCCTCGGCGTCCGGGGCGGCGCGCGATTGCAGCCCCTTGGGCCCGACCGCCTCGGTGAGGATGTCGTGCGCGCCGACGACGGAGAACCCCTCCTCGCCCAGCACCCGCACCACGGCGGCCAGCAGGCCGTCGTCGCCGGCGAAGGCGGCGCGGCCGATGCGGGCCAGCAGGCGAGCGCCCTCGACGTCCGGGCGCAGGTCGAGCAGCGAGGGCCGGCGCACCGGGCCGACCAGTACGAGGTCGCGGCAGGCGTTGTCGCGCAGCAGTTGCAGGATGCGCCCGGCGGCACCGATGCGCGCGGTGGCGTGCGGGAACGGCGCCAGCACCGCGGCTTCGGCGAAACCTTCAAGCCCGACCAGGAACACGCGCCGTCCCGCGGCCTGCGCGGCGGCGGCCACCCGCCCCGGCAACGAACCGCCGCCGGCGAGGATGCCGAGCGTGGCGGGGGACGCGCCGCTCATCGCGCCGGACCAGACAGGCGTTGCCACAGTTGTGCTGCAGGGGGAGGCATGTGCGCAACAGTAGAAGAAAGCGGAATAATGTGGACAACACAAAAACCGACCAGGAATTCTTGTTGCTTCCCGGTCCAGGCTTGCTGCATAGGAGCACTACGCCGATCACGAAAACGCGAGCAGACTTCCCGCCGGCGCGGGGCCTGCGAGGAGATCACGATGCCGGACAACAAGGCAATCACGCTGGATCCCAAGGCCCTGATAGAGTTAGCCGCCGACTGCCGCCCCAACCCCGAAGGCATCCTGTGCTGCCTGCATATGCTGGCCGAGGAAGCGGCGGAGTTGAACCTGACGCAAACCCTGAATGCTCTGAAGCGCGCCATGGGCGCCTGCGCCGTCGAAACCATGGCGATGGACGAACACGACGCCCTGCTGATGGCGCTGGAGCGCCCCAGCGACTCGCACCTGAACTGACCGGCCCCCCCGCCCGGCACCGCCCCCGCGGAACGGGGGCGCGGGACCTCAGGCGGCATCGTCCTCGTCCTCGATCGCGGCGCGGATCAGGCCGCGGCGACTCGGCGCATCGATGAAAGCCAGCATCTCGGCCACCAGGGCGTCGTCAGCCCAGCTCCGCCGCGCCTCCTCCACCCGTTCCGCGAACACGCCCTCGCCGCGGAAGATGGTGCGGAAGGCGGCGCGGAAGGTGTGGATCTGCGCCCGGTCGTAGCCGCGCCGGCGCATGCCGACGACGTTCAGCCCGGCCAGCCAGGCGCGGTTGCCCATGACGCTGCCGAACGGAATGACGTCCGCCTCGACTCCGGAAACGCCGCCGATCATGGCGCCGCGGCCGATGCGCACGAACTGGTGGATCGCCGCCGCGCCGCCGATCACGGCATTGTCGCCGATATGCACGTGGCCGCCCATGACCACGTTGTTGGCGATCACCACGCCGTTGCCGATGGCGCAGTCGTGCGCCACGTGCACCACAGCC
>CAIMEK010000952.1 GCA_903839965.1 uncultured Acetobacteraceae bacterium
CCGCGCCCCGGGCGCCACCTGAACGCCGCGCCCCCGACGGTGCGCCCGTGAGCATCTCCGCCCCGTTCATCGCCCGGCCGATCGCCACCTCGTTGCTGGCCATCGCGGTGCTGCTGGGCGGCGTCATGGGCTACCGCGCGCTGCCGGTTTCCGCCCTGCCGCAGGTCGATTTCCCCACCATCCTGGTCACCACCCAGTTGCCGGGGGCCAACCCGGACACCGTCGCCACCCTGATCACCGCCTCGCTGGAGCGCCAGTTCGGCCAGATCCAGGGCCTCACCACGATGACCTCGACCAGTTCGGAGAGCACCAGCCAGATCACCCTGCAGTTCTCGCTGGCGCGCAGCATCGACAGCGCCTCGCAGGACGTGCAGGCCGCCATCAACGCCGCCGCCGGCACGCTGCCGGTGAGCCTTCCCTACCCGCCGGTCTACGCCAAGGTGAACCCGGCCGACGCCCCCATCCTCACCCTGGCGCTGCTCTCCGATGCGGTCACCATCGACCGCGTCAGCGACGCCGCCGACACGCTGCTGCAACCCAAGCTGAGCCAGATCGACGGCGTCGGCCGCGTCGCCGTGCAGGGCAACATGCGCCCGGCGGTGCGCGTGCGCGTCGACCCGGCCCGGCTGGCGGCCTATGGGCTGGCCATGGAGGACGTGCGGACGGCGGTCGCGGCGGCGAACGTCAACGGGGCGAAAGGCGGCTTCGACGGCCCGCGGCAGGCTTTTGCGCTTGGCGCCAACGACCAGCTGGTCTCGCCGGACGCCTACACCAACCTGGTGATCGCTTTCCGCAACGGCGCGCCGGTGCGCATGTCCGACATCGGCAGCGTCATCGGCGGGGTGGAGAACGACCGCGTCGGCGCGGTTTACTACCCGCCCGGCGGCGCGCCCAGCCACCCGGCCGTGCTGCTCGACATCCAGCGCCAGCCCGACGCCAACATCGTGCAGACCGTCGACCGCCTGAAGCGCGCCCTGCCCGGCCTGCAGCGCGCCATGCCGGCCGCCATCACCACCGTGGTGGTCACCGACCGCACCGAGACCATCCGCGCCAGCGTGGCCGACGTGCAGATTACCCTGATGCTGTCGGTGGTGCTGGTGGTGCTGGTGATCTACCTGTTCCTGCGCTCCTGGCGCGCCACCGTCATCCCCGCCGTGGCGCTGCCGCTGTCGCTGATCGGCACCTTCGGCGTGATGTCGCTGCTGAACTACGGGCTCGACAACCTGTCGCTGATGGCGCTGACGGTCGCCACCGGCTTCGTCGTCGACGACGCCATCGTGATGATCGAGAACGTGGTCCGCTACATCGAACTTGGCGAAAAGCCGCTGGCGGCCGCCTACAAGGGCGCCGCGCAGATCGGCTTCACCATCGTGTCGCTGACGGTCTCCCTGATCGCGGTGTTCATTCCCCTGCTGTTCATGAGCGGCGTGGTCGGCCGGCTGTTCAGCGAGTTCGCGGTGACGCTGTCGGTTTCCGTGGTGGTGTCGGCGGTGGTGTCGCTGACGCTGACGCCGATGATGTGCGGGCGGCTGCTGCGCCCGGCCGAGGAGGAACGCCCCTGGCTGGTGGCGCGGCTGGCCGAGGCGGGCTTCCAGGCGCTGCTCGGCTTCTACGCCTGGACGCTGCGCTGGTCGCTGCGCCACCAGGCGATGATGCTGCTGCTGGCCGGCGCCACCCTGTTCGGCACCGTCTATCTCTACATCGTGGTGCCGAAGGGCTTCCTGCCGCTGCAGGACACCGGGGTGGTGGTGGCGGTGACGGAAGCCGCACAGAGCATTTCCATCCCCCGCATGAGCACCCTGCAGGCGCAGGCCGCCGACCTCGTGCGCACCGACCCGGCGGTGGTGGCGGTGGCCAGCTTCGTCGGCGCCGGCGCCATCAACCCCACGCCCAATACCGGCCGCCTGACCATCGCGCTGAAGCCGCGCCGCGAACGCGACGCCGAGGCCGGCGTCATCGCCGCCCGGCTGGGCGAGCGGCTCAAGGCCATCCCCGGGCTGTCGGTGTTCATGCAGCCCGTGCAGGACATCCAGATCGGCACCCGCATCAGCCGCACCCAGTTCCAGTACACCCTGATCGACACCGACCAGGTGGAGCTGTCGCACTGGGCGCCGCTGCTGCTGGACAAGCTGAGCAGCCTGCCCGAACTGCGCGACGTCGCCACCGACCAGCAGAACGAGGGGTTCCGCACCTACATCCGGGTCGATCGCGACGCCGCCATGCGGATGGGCGTTTCCATGCAGGCCGTGCAGGACACGCTGTACGACAGCTTCGGCCAGCGGCAGATCTCCACCATCTTCGCCCAGGCCAACCAGTACCGCGTGGTGCTGGAGGCCGACCCGTCCTGGCAGGCCGATCCCGGCTCGCTGGCGCGCCTGCGCGTGCCCGGCGCCGGCGGCGCCCAGGTGCCGCTGACCGCCTTCGCCGCCATCGAGCGCATCACCGCGCCGCTCGCCGTGACCCGGCAGGCACAGTTTCCTTCGGTTACGCTGTCCTTCAACCTGGCGCCGGACGCCTCGCTCGGCGAAGCGGTGGACGCGGTGGCCGGCGCCGAGGCCGCGATCGGCCTGCCCGCCACCATTTCGGGCAGCTATTCGGGCGATGCCGCCGAGTTCCAGAACTCGCTGGCCAGCGAGCCCTGGCTGATCCTGGCCGCCGTGGTGGTGATCTACATCGTGCTCGGCGTGCTGTATGAAAGCTTCATCCACCCGGTGACGATCCTGTCCACCCTGCCCTCGGCGGGGATCGGCGCGTTGCTGGCGCTGATGGCGGTGGGGGCGGACCTGTCGCTGGTGGCGCTGGTCGGGCTGGTGCTGCTGATGGGCATCGTCAAGAAGAACGCCATCATGATGGTGGACTTCGCCATCGAGGCCGAGCGCGAACGCGGCATCGCCCCGCTGGCCGCCATCGAGGAGGCCAGCCTGCTGCGCTTCCGCCCGATCATGATGACCACCATGGCGGCGCTGCTGGGGGCGCTGCCGCTGGTGATCGAGCGCGGCACCGGCAGCGAGCTGCGTTTTCCGCTCGGCGTGGCGATTGTCGGCGGCCTGCTGCTGAGCCAGTTGCTGACGCTCTACACGACACCGTCGATCTACCTCGCCTTCGAGCGCCTGCGCCTGCGCCTGATGGGCCCGCGCCCGGTGGCGGCGGAATGAGCAGGCAGCGACCATGAACTTTTCCGCCGCCTTCATCCGCCGGCCGGTCGCCACCTTCCTGCTGGCGCTCGGCCTGCTGCTCGCCGGCGCGGTGGCCTACCGCTTCCTGCCGGTCGCCGCCCTGCCCAGCGTGGATATTCCCACCGTCGTCGTGTTCGCCGCCCGCCCCGGCGCCGACCCGGAGACCATGGCCACCTCCATCGCCTCTCCGCTGGAACGCCGCCTCGGGGAAATTGCCGGCGTCACCGAGATCACCTCCACCTCGGCCACCGGCTCGACCAGCGTGGTGGTGCAGTTCGACCTCGGCCGCGACATCGACGGCGCCGCGCACGACGTGCAGGCCGCCATCAACGCCGCCACCCCCGACCTGCCCAGCGACCTGCCCACCCGGCCCTATTTCCGCAAGTTCAACCCGGCCGAAGCGCCGATCATGACGATCGCGCTCACCTCCGACACGCTGTCCGCCGCCCAGGTGTACGACGCCGCCGACAGCGTGCTGGCGCAGCGGCTGTCGCAGGTGGACGGGGTGGCGCAGGTGCAGGTGAACGGCGCCGAGAAGCCGGCCGTGCGGGTCCGCCTCGACCCCGCCGCGCTGGCCGCCGCGGGGCTGGCCGCCCAGGACGTCTACACCACCATCCGCCAGGCCAACGTCACCGGGCCGGTCGGCGGCTTCGAGGGCGCCGACCGGTCGGAAACCATCGGCACCAACGGCCAGTTGTTCAAGGCGGTGGACTACCGCGGCCTGGTGCTGAAATCGGTCAACGGCGCCACCGTGCGGCTGGGCGACGTCGCCAGCGTCATCGACGGCGTCGCCAACACCCGCCTGGCCGCCTGGTTCGGCAAGCAGCCCGCCATCCTGCTCACGGTGACCAAGACCACCGACGCCAACGTCATCGACACGGTCGACCGCATCAAGGCGACGCTGCCGCTGCTGAAAAGCTGGATGCCGCCCGACATCAAACTCACCGTGCTGTCCGACCGCACTCAGACCATCCGCGCCAGCGTCGACGACGTGCAGATCAGCATGCTCATTTCGATTGCGCTGGTGCTCATGGTGGTGGCGCTGTTCATGCGCCGCCTGGTGCCCACCATCGCCGCCGGCGTTACCGTTCCGCTGTCGATCGCCGGCACGCTGGCCGCCATGTGGTTCAACGGCTACGCGCTCGACAACCTCTCCCTGCTGGCGCTGACCATTTCGGTCGGCTTCGTGGTCGACGACGCCATCGTGATGATCGAGAACATCGTCCGCCACATGGAGCATGGCGCCACCCCCCTGCAGGCCGCCTTCCAGGGCGCCCGGCAGATCGGCTTCACCGTCATGTCGATCAGCATTTCGCTGGTGGCGGTGTTCATTCCGGTGCTGTTCATGGGCGGCGTCCTGGGCCGGCTGTTCCACGAATTCGCCGCCACGCTGACCTGCGCCATCGCCATTTCCGCCGCGGTCTCGCTGACGCTGACGCCGATGCTGTGCGGCCGCTTCATCCGGCCGGAGCGGCCGGACCGCCCGGTGACCGTGTTCACCCGGCTGGACCGCGGCGTCGAACGCGGCATCCGGGCCGTGCTCGATTTCTATGCCGTAACGCTGGAAGTGGCGCTGCGCTGGCGCCGGCTGATGCTGTTCGTCACCATCGCCACCGTCGGCCTGACGGTGTGGCTCTACACGGCGGTGCCGAAGGCGTTCTTTCCGACGCAGGACACCGGCCTGGTGCAGGGCGCCACCGTGGCCGGTCCGGAAATCTCCTTCGCCGCCATGGCCGAACGCCAGCGCGCCGTGGTCGACGTGCTGCTGGCGGACCCGGCGGTGGCCGGGACCGGGTCCAACATCGGCGTCAACTCGGGCTGGAGCGCGCTGAACCGCGGCCAGCTCACCGTGAGCCTGAAGCCGCTCGCCGAGCGCGGCGGGCTGTCGTCCGAGCAGGTGATCGCCCGGCTGCGGCCGAAGCTCGCCCAGGTCGGCGCCATGCAGGTGTTCCTGTGGTCGGCGCAGGACCTGCGCGGCGGCGGCCGGTCCGGCTCGTCCAACCAGTTCGTGCTGCTCGCCCAGGACCTGGCCGAGCTGCGCGAGTGGACCGAGAAGCTCACCGACAAGCTGCGCAACACCCCCGGCGTCACCGACGTTTCCTCCGATCAGGACCGGGCCGGCCCGCAGGCCGACGTGGTGATCGACCGCACCGCGGCGGCGCGCATGGGGGTGTCGGTGGCGGCGATCGATGCGGCGCTGAACAATGCCTTCGCGCAGCGGCAGATCTCCATCATCTACACCGCCCGCAACCAGTACCGCGTGGTGCTGGAGGTCGATCCGCGGCTGCAGGCCGACCCGGCCAGCCTGGACCGCATTTTCGTCGGCGCCACCGGCGGCAAGCAGGTGCCGCTGCTCAGCGTGGTGCAGCTCCGCCGCGGCACGGCGCCGCTGGCGGTGCGCCACCAGAGCCAGTACCCGGCCGCCACGATCAGCTTCAACACGCCGCCCGGAGTGGCCCAGGGCGATGCGATGGCCGCGGTGCAACAGGCCGCGGCGGAGCTGCGCATGCCGGAAACGGTGCGCACCCAGTTCGCCGGCAATGCGCGCTGGCTGGCCGAGAGCCTGGCCTCGCAGCCCTTCCTGATCGCCGCCGCCTTCCTGGCGATCTACATCGTGCTGGGCGTGCTCTACGAAAGCCTGACGCAGCCCATCACCATCATCTCCACGCTGCCTTCGGCGGGGCTGGGGGCGCTGCTGGCGCTGCTGGTGACCGGCACCGACCTGTCCATCATGGGCATCATCGGCATTCTGCTGCTGATGGGCATCGTCAAGAAGAACGCCATCATGCTGGTGGATTTCGCCCTGGAGGAGGAGCGCCAGCACGGCCGCACGCCGCTGGAGGCCATCCACGCGGCCTGCCTGGAGCGGTTCCGGCCGATCATCATGACCACACTGGCGGCGTTGCTGGGCGCGGTGCCGCTGGCGGTGGGGTTCGGCTCCGGCGGGGAGCTGCGCCGGCCGCTCGGCATCGCCATCATCGGCGGGCTGATCGTCAGCCAGGTGCTGACGCTGTACACGACGCCGGTGGTGTATCTGGCGCTGCAACGGCGCCGGCGCGAGGTGCCTGCGCCGGTGGCGGCGGAGTAGGGCGGCGACGCGGGAGCCAGGTTGCAAATGGACTTTGTCCCCCTGTTTGTTCTAGGAATAAGCGCCTAGATGAGGGTGGCGCGGATGAGCTGGGAGGATCAGGGGCGGCAAGAGCATGCGTGGTTCGGTCATGGCACGGCGCCGACACGCCTGGATGATACGGACACCGCCGACGGGGCGCCTGGAAGCCTCGGCCAGCGGATAGCGGCAGTCGCTTACGGCGCGATCGCGTCCCAGCCCCCGGCGCCAATGCACCCTGGCTGGCGCCACCAGGGCCTGTGGACAGCGAGGACGGGCCGCGCCCGCCCTCGCTGACCACAGGCCCATCATCCGCATCATTGGGTTCGATCTTGCTC
>CAIMEK010000953.1 GCA_903839965.1 uncultured Acetobacteraceae bacterium
AGAAACTGCTTGGTTTCGCCAGCGCTGCTGCCGATTACTCTGACTTCGCCAGGGAATTGCCTCGGTTCGTTTCCGAGGTGCGGCGAATGTTCACGCCAGAGGAGATTCGATCACACATCACGCGGGTGGAGCGTGAGCAACTCGAGAAGGTTGCCGCCGCTGCTGAAGACGATGATGAATTGTTTCGTGAAAGCCCAGCTACCGTCGCCGAGCAAGCGCGGCAATTCGCAATGATCAAGGAATTATTGACCGCGCCGGAGCTTGGGACTTCGTGAGCAGTCCACCGAAGCTGCAGCCGGACTCTTCGACCCAGGAAGTCCTGGCGGGCCTCGTCGAACGCGTCACTTACCACAACGCCGACACCGGCTTTTGCGTTCTTCGGGTCGCGGCGCGCGGACACCGTGAATTGGTGACCGTCGTTGGACATGCGGCGACGATCTCTGCCGGCGAATGGATCACCGCGGCGGGCGAGTGGGTCAACGACCGCACACATGGTCAGCAGTTCAAAGCCGGCTTCATGCGCACCTCGGCGCCGACCTCCATCGAGGGCATCGAGAAGTACCTCT
Organism: uncultured Acetobacteraceae bacterium; assembly: GCA_903839965.1. Lineage (GTDB taxonomy): Bacteria > Pseudomonadota > Alphaproteobacteria > Acetobacterales > Acetobacteraceae > Rhodovastum. The sequence continues at coordinate 567 of CAIMEK010000953.1, forward strand.
CCTCGGGCATGATTCGCGGCATCGGTCCGGTCTACGCAAAGAAGATGGTCAAGGGGTTCGGCGAGAAAGTCTTCGACATCATCGAGGCCGAGCCCGATCGCCTGCGCGAGGTCGATGGCATTGGCCCGATCCGCGCCCAGCGCATTACCGCTGCCTGGGCCGAGCAGAAAATCGTTCGCGAGATCATGGTCTTCCTGCACAGCCACGGCGTCGGCACGGCCCGGGCCGTGCGAATCTACAAGACCTATGGCTCAGACGCCGTTCAGGTGATGACCGAGAACCCATACCGGCTCGCGCGTGACATTCGCGGTATCGGGTTCAAGACCGCCGACGCGATCGCCATGAAGCTTGGCATCGAAAAGACCGCAATGGTCCGGGTGCGGGCGGGGATTTCCTATGCCCTGACCGAAGCGATGGACGACGGTCATTGTGGGTTGCCCACCGAACAGCTGGCACCGCTGGCGGTCGAACTTCTGGAGGTGCCGATAGAGTTGGTGCAGACCGCCCTCGATCTTGAGTTGGCCGGGGGAAGCGTGATCGCCGACACGGTTGGCGATCTGCCCTGCGTCTTCCTGGGTGGTCTCTATCGGGCCGAGAAAGCCATTGCCGACCGGGTCCTTCGGCTGGCCAATGGGCCGCTACCCTGGCCATCCATCGATCCGGACAAGGCATTGCCCTGGGTTGAACAGAAGACCGGCCTGTCGCTCGCCCAGAGCCAGGTTGCCGCCATTCGGCTGGCCCTGGCCTCCAAGGTGCTGGTCATCACCGGGGGGCCAGGGGTGGGCAAGACGACCATCGTGAATGCCATCCTGCGCATTCTCGCGGCGAAGGGCGTGAGCATGCGGCTCTGTGCGCCGACTGGGCGCGCCGCCAAGCGAATGACGGAGGCAACAGGGTTCGAGGCCAAGACCATTCATCGTCTGTTGGAGGTTGACCCGCGAAGCGGAGGGTTCAAGCGCAATGAGGAAAACCCGCTCGACTGCCGCCTCCTGGTCGTTGACGAGACCTCCATGGTTGACGTCATGCTGATGCACGCGTTGTTGAAGGCCGTGCCAACAGATGCCGCGCTGCTGATCGTCGGCGACATCGATCAGCTTCCTTCGGTCGGACCAGGTCAGGTCCTGGCGGATATCATTGCCTCGGGCGCTGTAGCCGTCGTGCGACTAACCGAGGTGTTTCGGCAAGCCGCTCATAGCCGAATCATCACCTGCGCCCATCAGATCAATCGAGGGATCATCCCCGACCTCTCCAAGCCCGGCGGCGACAGCGACTTCTTTTTCGTACCTGCCGACGATGCCGAAACCGCCGTATCGCGTATTGTCGAACTTGTGAAGACGCGCATTCCGCAACGCTTCGGCCTCGATCCCATCCGCGACATCCAGGTACTGAGCCCGATGAGCCGTGGCGGCGTCGGCGCTCGCTCGCTGAACATCGAACTGCAGGCCGCCCTCAATCCCACCGGGGAGCGCAAGGTCGAGCGCTTCGGCTGGACCTTCGCAGTGGGCGACAAGGTGATGCAGATCGAGAACGACTACGACAAGGAAGTCTATAACGGCGATATCGGCTACATCGAAGACCTCGACCCCGATGCGGGCGAGCTGACCGTCGGCGTTGACGGCCGGAGTGTCACGTATGGCTTCGGCGAACTCGACACGCTGGTGCTGGCCTATGCAGCGACCATCCACAAGAGCCAAGGGTCGGAGTATCCGGCCGTCGTCATCCCGGTCCTGACCCAACATTATGCGATGCTGCAGCGGAACCTGCTTTATACCGGGGTGACCCGTGGGAGGCGGTTGGTGGTATTGGTTGGGCAGAGGAAGGCCGTCGCGATTGCCGTGCGCAACGTGTCGGGGCGGCGACGGTGGTCGAAATTGCGCGAGTGGCTGAGCGCAGCTCCGGTGATGGGCCGGACGGAGGCAACGTGAGGCCAGCCCAAATGGTAGCTCCCGGCATGCTTCAGACTCCGTCTGTCAAGTCCCTTTCAAAGCCGACCCTCTTTTTCGAGTGCGCCCTTGGGGGTGGACAGAATCAAGCGGCGGCTTTGACCCCCTGCTGGGCGTGTTGATCCTCGACTTGCGCGGGGCTGAGATAGTCGAGCGCAGAGTGCAGCCTCTTCGTGTTGTAGACTTCGTCGATAAACCTCGGAAGGTCTGCCGTAACGTCCTCGAACGTCTCATAGGCGGCCAAATACACGGCTTCGAGAAGTCAGACCTTGCTCTAGTAGTGATGAAGCCAGCGAACAAGACCGGGCAGCTGGCAGCGGAGCGGGTGGAGTGAAGGGCGGGGGCCGCGGGGAATGTGGGCCAGCAACGCACGCGCCGCGCGCGGGAGGGGATGCGTCCTACGGCGCGATCTGGCAATGTGGCTGGCCATGCAGGTCCCGTCTGCCACCGCCGACGACAGACGCCGCGCCAAGGCCATGGTGCGCACCGCTGCTGCGGAGATTCGCCAGCACGGCGCGCCGTCACTTGACCCCGGATTTCCCGGATGAACCACATTCAACTTGCACGAATCGGGAGACTTCGTCAATAATATCAGTATGTTGCGTCGGGCATGGTGGCGGGTTCATGGAACACCTTGCGGGTGAATCGGATGACGGCTCTCCGCGGGTTGGTTTCGACCGTCGCCTGAAGCTGGAATTCCACGGCAGCCGGATCACGTCCGACGCCGGATTGCTGGCCTACCGCGAACTGGATGACGCACTCGGGCTGACCGATCTGGCTGGTGCCGCGTTGTCGGAGTGCCGCCGTGGCAAGAACACCCGCCACCTGCTGACCGGCCTGCTGCGCCAGTCGGTGTTCGGCCGCCTCGCCGGGTACGAGGATGTCAACGACGCTGAACGTCTGGCGCACGATCCGGTGATGCGCGCCGTGGTGGATCGCAACGCCCTCGACCGCGCCGCCGCCTCGACCAGCCAGATGGGCCGGTTCGAGACCGGGTGGCTGACTGGCGAATCCAACCTCGCTGCTCTGACCGATTTGTCCGGTGCCTGGATCGATCGGGTAAACGCGCGCAAGCCGCAGAATACCGTCGTGCTCGACATGGACAGCAGCGTCAGCGAGACCCACGGCGCCCAGGAGGGTAGCGCCTACAACGGCCATTTTGCCTGCACCTGCTACCATCCGCTGTTCGTGTTCAACCAGTTCGGCGATCTGGAACGGTGCGTCCTGCGGCCGGGTAACGTGCACAGCGCCGACGGCTGGCACGAGGTTCTGGAGCCAGTGGTGGCGCGTTACCGGCACGCGATGAAGCGCCGCTACTTCCGGGGCGATGCTGCCTTCGCCAACCCCGAGGTCTACGAGTTCCTGGAGGCCGAGGGCTACAAATACACCATCCGACTGCCGGCGAACGCGGTGCTACAGGAGAACATCGGCTGGCTGCTGAAACGCCGGGTGGGCCGGCCACCGCACGAGGTGCGCCGCTTCCATGCCAACTTCACCTACCGGGCCGGTTCATGGAACAAGGCTCGGCGCGTGGTGGCCAAGGTCGAGTGGCATCCTGGCGAACTGTATCCGCGCGTCGGGTTCATTGTGACCAACATGACCCGCCCGACCGAGCATGTCGTGACGTTCTACAACCATCGCGGCACGGCGGAGCAGTACATCAAGGAAGGCAAGAACGCCGTCACCTGGACGCGGCTGTCCTGCCACCGGTTTGCCGCCAACGCGGTGCGGTTGCAACTGCACGCACTGGCCTACAACCTGGCCAACTTCCTGCGCACCCTGGCGCTGCCCGACGAGGTCAGGCAGTGGTCGATGACGACACTGCGCGACCGGTTGGTGAAGATCGGCGCCAGGTTCGTCCGGCATGGCCGGTCGATCAGCTTCCAGATGGCCGAGGTGATGGTCCCACGCGGTCTGTTCCAGACCATCCTGGGCGCCATTGCGGCGCTCCGCCCGTTGCCGCCGGCTCTATGCTGACGAGCATTCTGGCCGTGGTCGCCCGATTGCCGGCGGAAGACGCATGTCTCGACGCAGACCGGCGGGCCGGCATGTTCCTCGCCGCGACGCTCCTGAAGCGGTCAGTGGTCGCTGACAACTCCACCAGTCGCTTCATCGTCGTAGCCAGGAACGTTTTGGCAGTAGATTGCTTGCCAGGAGGGACGGTTGGGCCGTCCATCTGGGAAATGTCGGATAATGACTGAGGGACCGCCCGGGGGTAGGTCAATCAGCCTCCGGCCCACCCCTTAAGGGAGCTTGAGATATGGACTTTCTGGCCGTGATTATCCTCGGTGTCATCGAAGGCATCACCGAGTTCCTGCCGATCTCGAGTACCGGCCATCTGCTGATCGCCGAACACTGGCTGGGCGCGCGGTCCGAGATGTTCAATGTCGTTATTCAGGCTGGTGCTATTCTTGCGGTAACGGTGATCTACTGGGAACGCCTGCTCTCCCTGGCCGTAGGATGGCGCGATTCCGAGAACCGCGCGTATCTGGCCAAGCTGGTCGTTGCGTTCCTGATTACCGGCTCTCTCGGCTTCCTCGCCAAGAAGCTTGGGTTCAAGCTCCCGGAGAGTGTTGTCCCGATCGCCTGGGCCTTGCTCATCGGTGGCTTCTGGATCCTGGCCGCCGAGTGGTTCGCGGCGCGGCAGCGGGATCGCATTGCGATCACCTGGCCGGTGGCGGTCGCGGTGGGTTTGGCGCAGCTCGTGGCCGGCATCTTCCCCGGCACCTCCCGCTCCGGCGCGAGTATCTTCGCCGCCATGTTTGGCGGCACCAGCAATCGCGCCGCCGCAACCGAATTCTCGTTCCTGGTCGGCATCCCGACAATGTACGCCGCCAGCGGCTACGAACTGCTGGACAGGTTGCAGCACGGGTC
>CAIMEK010000954.1 GCA_903839965.1 uncultured Acetobacteraceae bacterium
CCCCGGCGTGCTCGACAAGGCCTTCGGACAGCGTGCGCACGACGGCCTCCACACCCCCGACATGCGGCGGTGAGTAGAACTTGTTGACCATCGACACACGCGGCCGATCGCGGCGAATGGCAGAGTCCCCCGAAGACGGTCTGCGAGCTACCGTAGGCGCCGTCAGGGTGCCCACGCCTTCCGACTTCATTCTCTCACGACCGGACGGCGCGGAAGTGTGACACCGCCGCGCGGTACGAGTCGAGCGTGGCCGCGGCGGTGCGCTCCCAAGTGAATCGCGCAGCCCGCGCGCGACCCCGCTCCGCCTGCGTCCGCCGGAGCTCGGAGTCGCCGAGCAGCCGACGCAGCGCGTTGCCGAGGGCCCACTCGTCGCCGGGGGGGAACATCAAGGCGGCATCGCCGACCACTTCGGGAAGCGATGCCGCCCGGGCGCACACCACCGGCACGCCCAGCGCCATGGCCTCCAGCGGCGGCAAACCGAAGCCCTCGTGGCGCGACGGGAACACAAAGGCCAAGGCCCGCGTGTACAGGGCGCGAAGCTCCCCGTCGGAGACGCGGCCGGCGAACGCCACGCGAGCGCGCACCGCGGTCGGCGCGCTCAGGAGAGCTCCGTCGATGAAGCCGGGCGCTTCGCCGCCCACGAGCAGCACGCGCAGGTCGGGCCACGAGGCCGCGATCTCAGCGAACGCCGCCATGAGCGTTGCCAGATCCTTGTGCGGCTTGACGCTGCCCATGGCGAGGAGGAACGGACCTGCCGCGAGCGCCTCCAGGCGCGGCGGAAGCGGAGCTACTGGCCCGGCGGCGAAGGTGTCGGCCGCCTCGGCCACAACGTCGATCTTGCCGCGCGCCGCCGGGAACAGCCACTCGACGTCCGCGCAGGAAGATCGGGACGGCACGATCAGGCGGTCGGCCAGTCTCGCGGCGCGTGCGTTGAGACGGCGGTACAGCACTCTCTTCCAGGTTGCGGGCATGGTCGCCGGAACCACCAGCGGCGTGACGTCATGCAGCGTCACAACCAGCGGACCGCGCACCGGTGCCGGGGTGGGAAAGTGCGGGCAGTGCACGACGTCGGGCCTGGCCACTCGAGCGCAACGTCCCAGCTCAAGCGCACCGCGCGCGCTGAACGGGTGCGCGGCGGCGGAAACGACCTCGACGCGGGCGACGTCCGCAATGGTCGACGATGCGCCGGCCTGCCGCAGCAGCACCAGATCGACGTCGCCGTGGGCAGCCAGCCCTCCCGCCAGCCCCATCGTATAGCGGCCGACGCCCGACCACTCCGCCATTCGGCAGTCCAGGAGCACGCGCATCAGCGGCTCTCTCGGTAGCGCACGTGTTGCGCTTCGACAAACACCTCGAGCATGGCCTCGGCCGTGCGACGCCAGGGGAACGTCGCGGCACGCAGGCGCCCGGCAGCGACCAGGCGGGCGCGCTCAACCGGATCCCCCGCTACGGCGACGATCGCACCAGCAAGGCTGTCTCCACTGGAGAGGTCGACGAGCACAGCAGCATCTCCCGCGACCTCGGGAAGCGACGCCCGGTCGGCGGCGATCACTGGACAGCCGCAGGCCATCGCCTCCAGGACGGGCAGTCCGAAGCCCTCGTACACGCTGGGGTAGACGAGTGCAACGGCGCCCGAGAAGAGGGCGACGAGATCCTGCACGACCACGTCGCCGGGAAGGTGCACCGTGCCACGCCGGCCGGAGCGCGCGGCATCGCCGGCCAACCGGGCGCGAGCGGCGCTCCTGCGCGGCCGCCCAAGTCCGACCACGTCCAGCGGCCGGTCCAGTCGCCGTTCCGCCGCCGCGCTCGCCGCCAACACTGCGGCGAAGCCTTTGCGCGGGTTGAACACATCCAGGGAGAGGAGATACGGCCGGCGCACGCCGAGTCGCGTCAACACGCTGGCCACGCGCTCGGGCGCACTTGGCAGGAACTGGGCGCCGTCCACACCCCAGGGCACCACGCGGACGCTGCCGGGGGCAAGGCGCCCGAAGCGTTCCGCATCCCGTGCGCACGACGCGGAGGGCGCGACCACCACAGCGGCACTCGCCATCACGCGGTCGGTCAGCACCCGCGTGGCAGTGCGATTGAGCCAAGGCTGCTGGTCGGGGTGATAGCGTCCCCAGAAATCGTGAACCGTCGCCACCGTGGCCAGCCTGTGCGCGCGCAACGGCAAGAGGTGCCGCGGTCCCCAGAAGACATCCACGCGATCAGCTGCCAGGAGACGGTTCACACCCGTCTGCATCCAGAGGATGTTGCTGCGCGTTGAAGGTCCTGAACCGAGGCGTAGCGGCCAGGGAAGGTCAAGTGCCGTGCGCGTGAAC
>CAIMEK010000955.1 GCA_903839965.1 uncultured Acetobacteraceae bacterium
CGCACCTCGGCAAACCTGCGCGCCTGCATCCACGCCGCGCGCGAGCGGGTGGTGTTCATCAACACCGGCTTCCTCGACCGCACCGGCGACGAGATCCATACCTCGATGGAAGCCGGGGCGATGGTGCGCAAGAACGACATGCGCGCCTCCGCCTGGATCGGCGCCTACGAGAACAGCAACGTGGATGCCGGGTTGGCCTGCGGGCTGCGCGGGCGGGCGCAGATCGGCAAGGGCATGTGGGCGGCGCCGGACCGGATGGCGGACATGCTGGCCCAGAAGGTGGGGCATCCGCGGGCCGGCGCCAACACGGCCTGGGTGCCTTCGCCGACCGCGGCCACGCTGCATGCGCTGCACTACCACCAGGTGGACGTGGCGGCGCGGCAGGAGGAACTGGCCTCGCGCACGCCGGCGAAGCTTTCCGACATGCTGACCATTCCGCTGTCCGAGGGGGCGAACTGGTCGGCCGAGGAGGTGCAACAGGAACTGGACAACAACTGCCAGGGCATCCTCGGTTACGTGGTGCGCTGGATCGACCAGGGCGTGGGGTGCTCGAAGGTGCCGGACATCCACGATGTCGGGCTGATGGAGGACCGGGCGACGCTGCGCATTTCCAGCCAGCACATCGCCAACTGGCTGCACCACGGCATCGCCACCGAGGCGCAGGTGATGGCGACGCTGCGGCGGATGGCGGCGGTGGTGGACCGGCAGAACGCAGGCGACGCGGCGTACGTGCCGATGGCGCCCCGGTATGACGGGGTGGCGTTCCGCGCGGCCTGCGACCTGGTGTTTAAGGGGCGGGAGCAGCCGAACGGCTACACCGAGTTCGTGCTGCATGTGCGCAGGCGTGAGGCGAAGGCGGCGGCCTAGGCTTGTTACTACGAAATCGGAACAATTACGCAAGGCCAGGCTTGGCCGGTGGGCAGCGCGGGGCCGCTCGGACCGGGGGCCGCTGCGACCGGACCGGCCCCGGCGGGTCTCCTCGGTGTCTTTGCAAACATGAGAGAATCGCAGCCGCTGGAATCACGCAACCGCGCTTCGCTTGCCGCCGGTCACCGCTCCCAAACTACCCCGCCCCTTCAGGGCCAATGTGCTGCAATGACTCGCTAAGTCATTGCCAATTTGTTCCGGGTCAGCTTCCAGGAACGTCAACCGTCCGGCCTGGGCCAGCATAGGCTGGGCCTCCTTGTCGGCCTTGGCGCGTTCGACCGCCTGGATCTGGACCCTCATGACAAGCGCACTGTGAAGCAGCAAGCCAGCCCAGGGCAATTCATGCCGCTTCCCGTATCGAAGCGGTACATCGGGCTCGTAGCTCCTGCGAGCACGGCATCTGCGAGGGCTTTAAATGTCTGCCTGCGTGACGAGCCGCTCGACGGGGAGGCCTTCTGCGCTTCGAACCTGGCGCCGGAGTGTTGTGTTGAGCGGGGATGGCGAAGGGCACTGGCGCGCAGTCAAATTGCGACCTCCCGCCCGATCTCTACCACAGCCTCGGCTGGCAACCGAAAATAGTCCGTCACGTGAAGCGAGTTCCGCTGCATGAAGGCAAACACTTTTTCCACCCAGCGGGGCAGGCCCGTTCCATCGTCGCGCGACACCACCGTTTCGTGGCCGACGAAGTAGGTCAGGTCGGCCGGGTGGATGCCGCAACCGCCGGCGTGCGCTGCGGCCAGCACGGCGGGAACATCTGGACGCTGCATGAAGCCAAAGCGCGCAACACCGCGCCAGATCGCCGGCGCAATCTGCTCCACGCTCAGCCGCTGCGGTGCTGCCACATAGGGCACCATCTGCGTCGCCACGTTCAGGATGAAGACACGCTCGTGCAGCGCGCGGCTGTGGCGGACATGCCACACCATCACCGGAGGCGCATCGCGCAGCGTGCGCGTCAGAAATACCGCAGTTCCGGGCACCCGCGGCACCCCCCGCGCGGCGATCTGCGCCAGGAACGTGTCGATCGGCACTACCGCGTCAGCCATGCGCGCGGCAACTGCGTCCGCACCCAGGTGCCATATCACCATCACGCCATAAACACAGCCGGCCAACAGCAACGGCACGTAACCACCGTCGGCGATCTTCATCAGGTTCGCCGCGACAAAGGCGGCATCCACCACCGCCAGGGCGCCAGCCACTGCCGCCGCAAGCGGCAGGCCCCAATGCCAGACCTCACGCATGGCAATGAACAACAACATCGTCGTCATCAGCATAGTGGCCGAAACCGCAATGCCGTAGGCGGCGGCCAGATTGGCGGATTCGCCAAAACCCACAGTCAGCCCGATGGTCACCACCATCAACAGCCAGTTCACTGGCCCGACGTAGATCTGCCCATAGCCTTCGGCGGAAGTCTGGGTGATCGGCAGTCGCGGCAGCCAACCCAGCTGAATCGCTTGCCGTGTCATCGAGAAAGCACCCGTGATGATCGATTGGCTGGCCACGATTGTCGCCATCGTTGCCAGCAGCACGAGTGGCATCAGCAGGGATGCCGGAGCCAGCCGGTAGAAGATGTTGCCCTCCGTGGGCGCACCTGCAAGTACCAGCGCCGCCTGCCCGGCGTAGTTCAGCACCAGCGCGGGCAGCACCATCACCCACCAGGCCAGTCGGATCGCTCGAGCCCCGAAATGCCCCATGTCGGCGTACAATGCCTCCGCCCCGGTAACGCAGAGGAACACCCCGCCCAGCACCAGAAACCCGGTCAGGCCGCTGGAGAACAGGAACGACAGCCCATATCTCGGATCGATGGCGAACAGCACCGAAGGGTAACGCGCGATTCCGCCGAGACCGAGCAGCGCAATCACGATGAACCATGCAGCCATCAATGGCCCGAAGGCGATGCCGATGCGCGCCGTGCCGAGATGTTGCGCTGCGAACAGCGCCAGCAGGATCGCCACCGAGCCCGGCAGGATGTAGGCATGGAAGGCTGGGGTGGCGATATCCAACCCCTCCAGCGCGGACAGCACCGAGATGGCCGGCGTGATGGCGCCGTCACCGTAGATCAGCGCCGCGCCGAACAGCCCCACCGCCACGATGACAGGCCGCCGTCCAAGCTTGACGCCGAGCAACGACATCAGCGCCAGGATGCCGCCTTCCCCGTCGTTGTCCACCCGCATGGCGAGTGCCACGTATTTCACCGATGTGATGACGATGAGCGTCCACACGATCAGCGACAGCGAACCAAGTGCTGCCTGCGCCGATGGGTGCGCGCCCGTGGTGTCCATGACGGTCTTGAGCGTGTAGAGCGGGCTGGTGCCGATATCGCCGAACACCACGCCGAGTGCAGCAAGGGACATCGCGGGCGTGCCGGCATGGGCTGCGCGCGGCGCCTCGGCGAGGCGGGCGGTCTGGGTCACTGCAAGGCCCCCCTAACGACGAGCGGAAGCACGCATGACCATGTTCACCCGTGGGCGGTACTCCACAAACTAACAGCGTCGTGATGCGGCTTATTCAGCATGGCCGCCAGACGCGGCTGGCCCAGGTCGCGCGACATAGGTGAAATGCGTCCGTTACTCTGAAGCAGCCACCGATCCGTTGATGACAGGCTCAGGCTTTGACCCGCGTAAGTGACATCCACCCCGATGCGAACCAAGTCTGTGCGGCAGCCCACGACGCCGCTTGCCTTCACCGGGCGCAGGGGCGAACCGATGCAGCCACCCCCGCCGTGGCCAGCTATTCCTCGAACCGTGGCAACGAACGGGGCCGGCGCTCAGGGTCGCCCCAATCCTCCTCCCTGGCCCAATCGCGAACCCAACCGCGTGCCGTAGCGAACCCACCAAGCCCCGCGTGCGCGCGGCCGCGCGCAAAGCCGGAACGCGCAGGCATCAACTCACGGGGATCGCTGTCCGGGTGACTGAGGTTTCGATTGCGGTGCGGAGCAAGACTCCATGCAATCCACCCAAGGAGTTCCCCGGCTGGTTTCGTCTGTGGGGAGAAAACTGCGTTATATTGTTCTCGTCTGGGGGGTGGGGGATGAACGGCATGAAACTCTGTGCTCTGGGGGCGGTGTTTGCCGGCGCCCTGGCCATCACCCCGGCAAGTGCCGCCGATACGAAGCCGATGCCGGATAACGCGCGCGTCTACTTCATCTGGCCGGCGGATGGGCAAGTGATCCAGGGCGGCAAGTTCTGGGTCCGCATGGGGCTGTCCGGGGCCGGCATCGCACCGGCGGGCGTCGAGAAGGAAAACACCGGCCATCACCACCTCATCGTCGACGTCGACCTGCCCGCGATGGACGAGCCGATCCCGAGCGACCGCAACCACCTGCATTACGGTCGCGGCCAGACCGAAGCGCGGCTGGAACTACCGCCCGGCCGGCACACGCTGCAAATGCTGCTCGGCGACGCGAACCACGTGCCGCACAAACCGCCACTGTTTTCGAAGAAGATAACCATCACGGTGACGCCATGAGCGCCGGGCGGAAAGCGACGCGTGGATGGCGGGTGGCGATGCTGGCGGTGGCAGCGGGGCTGCCCTCGGCGATGGCGCTCGCACAATCCCCCCCGACCGCCGCACCGGCTCCGGCGCCATCGGAAGCGGAGGCGGTCAAGCGCATGCCCGCGCCGGCGGACGCCTATGTCTATATCGGCTGGCCGAACGATGGCGAGGTGATCCGCTCGGCACGCTTCAAGGTTTGGTTCGGCACCCGCAATTTCGGCGTCGCGCCGGCGGGCACCAATGTTCCGGGCACCGGCCACCACCATCTGCTGATCGATACGGGCCTGCCCGCGATGGACGAACCGATCCCGAGCGACCGGAACCATCTGCATTTCGGCCTCGGCCAGACTGAAACGATACTGGAACTGCCGCCCGGCACGCACACGCTGCAATTGCTGATGGCCGATGGCAACCACGTGCCGCAGGATCCGCCGCTGATCTCGCGCAAGATCACGATCCACGTGCGACCCGGAGGATAGACCTCGGCGGAATCCCCTTCCGCAAAGAAGCGGGAGGGGTTCTCACTCGTCCCGCGCGACCCGGAACCCGTTGGCGATGTAGCGCACCGGGACATCGTAGTTGCCGCGCGAGGTCACCTCGATTTCGTCACGCCCGGCCCGGAACGAGCCGCCCCGCAGCACCCGCTGCATGCAACCGCGCGCCACGCGCGCGGCCCCGTCCGCTGGGGCCCCCTGGTAGTTCGGAAACCAGCAGTCGCCCACCCACTGCGCGACTCCGCCGAGCATGTCGTACAGCCCGAACGCGTTCGGCTTGAAGGCATCCACCGGCAAGGGGACATGCACATCCTGCCGGCCACCGCATTGCAGGCAGTTGGCCAGCGCCACGCCGACTTCGTTGCCCCACCAGTAGCGCGTCGTGGTGCCGCCCCGTGCCGCGTACTCCCACTCCGATTCGGTGGGCAGTCGGTATTTTCGCCCGCTCCGATGCGACAGCCAGGCCAGGTACTGCTGGGTGTCGTCCCAGCTGAGGTTATGCACCGGCGTGCGATCCTCGACGGCGGCCATGCGCGGCATGTCGGGGCAGCCATGCTCGGCCAGGCAGAGCTTCCATTCGGCGACGGTCACCGGGAACTGGCCAAGCACGAAGCCGCGCAGCTTCACCTGGTGTGCCGGCAACGCCTCCGGCTCGCGCGCGCCCTGCCCCATGGTGAAGGAGCCTTCGGGAATGTGCACCAGCCCGGGACAGTCCGGGCAGTCCCGGAACGCGCCGGCCACGGCGCCGATGCCGGGTGACGTGGGTGTCGGAAGCACCGGCATGGCAGGCACCGCTTGCCCGGGAACCGCTTCGCGCGGCAGGGCCGGTGGTTGCTGGAGCGCGAGTGGTCCGGCAGGTGGGTGGCGCGGTGCTGCCTGCGCCGGTGAGTCAGGTTGCGGCGAAGGCGGTACCGAGATGGCTTCCTGCACCGGTTTGGCCGGCTCCGGCCGCGACTGCACGGGGGCGGCCGGAACCGGCAACGGTGGCGGGGGAGACGGGGCGGCGGCTGCAACTGCTGGCGGAGGCGATGGCAGCGGCGCGCCGGCCGATATCGAAGCCGCGGCCGCCGGGCCGCCGGCCG
>CAIMEK010000956.1 GCA_903839965.1 uncultured Acetobacteraceae bacterium
GCCAGCGTCAGCGCCCAGACGCGCGGACTGGCCAGCGCCTCGCCGACCCGGTAGCGGTGCACGGCCTCGCGCTGCGCCACCTCGGAATCCAGCCGCCGCTGCAGCCACTCGCGCTGATCCGGGCGCAGCCAGGCCGCGTCGCGCGGATGGTCGGTCAGCAGCCGCCAGAACACGAAGCTCATGACGAGGGTCGGCATCGCCTCGGTCAGGAACAGCAACTGCCAGCCCTGCAGGCCGAACATTCCATCCAGCGTCAGCAGGAAAGCCGAGACGGGCTGGCCGATGATGAGCGAGCCCGTCATCGCCGTCATGAAGATCGCGACCATGCGCGAGCGGTAATACGAGGGGAACCACCAGGTCAGGTAGAGCAGGATGCCCGGATAGAACCCCGCTTCGGCCACCCCGAGCAGGAAGCGGATGGCGTAGAAGCTCCAGTCGTTCCACACGAAGGCGGTGGCGGCGGAAACCAGGCCCCAACTGAACAGGATGCGCGCGATCCAGCGCCGCGCGCCGACCTTGTTGAGGATCAGGTTGCTCGGCACCTCGAACGCCAGATAGCCGACATAGAACAGGCCGGCGCCGAAACCGAACGTCGCGGCCGACAGGCCGATCGCCTTGTTCATCGTCAGGCCGGCGAAGCCGACATTCACCCGGTCGAGGAAGTTGCAGAAATAGCCGACGAGAAGCAGTGGCATCAGCCGCCACATGACGCGGTGGATGGTTTCGCGTTCCAGCGGCTCGATGATGGCGACCGGCGGCTCGGCGGAAGCGGCGGTGGTCTGGCTCATGGCGCATTTTCCTCGATGCATTGCCGTCGCAGGGCGGTGCGGCGAAGGTGCGGCACGGTGCGGTGAGCGCGGGTTCCCTAGGTGCGGGGCGGCCGTGCGCGCACCGCGGCCTCGTTGACCTCGATGCCCCAGCCCGGGCCGGTCGGCAGCAGCATTTCGCCATCCTCGATCACCGGCACCGTGGTGACGAATTCGTCGCGCCATGGCGCACTGTCGATGTCGGTTTCCATGGTGCGGAAGTTCGGCGCCACGGCACAGAAATGCGCGGCGATGGCGCTGCTGAGATGGCCGTAGTAGTTGTGCGGCGCGACGTTGATCTCGTACACTTCCGCCATCGCCGCGACCTTCAGCGATTCCGCCAAGCCGTTGTAGAGCACGTCGATCAGCGCGACATCCATCGCGTAGGCCTCGAAGAACGGCTTGAACTCGCGCCGGTGGCATAGCGTCTCGCAACTCGCCACCGGGCAGGGGGCGCGGTTGCGGATCAGCGCCAGCGAGGCGGGATCGCGCATGTCGAGTTCCAGCCAGCTCAGGTCGTACGGCGCCACGGCGTCGGCGATGCGGCGGAACCCCTCGGTCTTGAAGTTGAAGTTGAGGTCGATCATCAGCCCCATCTGCGCCCCGCCGCCGGCGCGCAGCGCGGCCAGGGTGTCGGTTACCGCGCGCACGGCGGTGGCGTCCCAGTTCAGCTCCGGCCAGCCCGGCGCGTTGCCGAACCCGGCGCCGAGATGGGCCAGCTTGCCGCTGGCGCCCGACAGGATGTTGGTTTTCAGCGCCTTGAAGCCACGCTGGCGGATTTCCTCGCCGTGCCGCGCCAGGTCGTCGAAGCTGCGCAGTTCCGGCACGCCCAGCAGGGCGGCGTTGCGCACCCGGTAGGTTCCGGCGTGCGACCAATAGAGCGGGATGCGCTCGCGCACCGGCCCGCCGAACAGGGCGTACACCGGCACGCCGAGGTCCTTGCCCTTGATGTCCAGCAGCGCGTTCTCGATCGCCCCGATGGCGTGCAAGGTCAGCCCGCCGACTGCCGAATGCCGGGTGAACACGTGCAGCGTGGAGACCACCTGCTCGATCCGCCGCGGGTCGCGCCCGATGACGATCGGCGCCAGCTTCTCGATTACCTGCGTCAGTCCGGCCGGGCCGAAATTCTCGGTGTCGCTGTACTCGGACCAGCCGGTGATGCCGCTATCGGTGGTGACCTTGAGGAACGAAAAGCTTCGCCAGCCGGCGTCGGCGGAGAGCGTTTCCAGTCCGGTGATTTTCATGCTGCCTCCTCACGACGCACGCGGCGGGGCGGCGAGGGAGACCCGGATTGTTGCAGTCCGGGTTCCCCGGACGATGGCGTCGTTACGGAACAGGTTCGCACGGCGCGGGCGGATTTGCAAACGGCGTGCCGCGGCGGGCGGCTGCACGCCCCGCGTTTGCGTGGCGGCGTTCATGCCGACGATGCGGCCCAAGGCCGCTCGCCCGCCTACTGGCTGCGTCGCCGCGGGTCGAGCTGGTCGCGCAGCGCGTCGCCGATCAGGTTGAAGCCGATGACGACGAGGAAGATCGCCAGCCCCGGGAAGGTCGCGATCCACCAGGCCGACAGGAAATAGGCGTGCCCGTCCGCCAGCAGCGCGCCCCAGTCCGGCGAGGGCGGCTGCGCGCCGAGGCCGAGGAACGACAGCCCGGCGGTTTCCACGATCACCGAACCGGCCTTCAACGTGGCCATCACCAGCACCGGCGACATGCTGTTCGGCAGCACGTGGCGCAGCATCACGCGCAACCGTCCCGCGCCCACGGATCGGGCTGCCCACACGAAGTCCGAGCCCTCGACGGAAAGCACCTGGCCGCGCATCAGGCGGGCGTATTGCGGCGTGTAGATGATGCCGATGGCGATGATGGAATTGGTCAGGCTCGGCCCCAGGGCGGCCACGATGATCAGCGCCAGCAGCAGGTAGGGGAAGGCCAGCATGATGTCGACCAGGCGCATCACCAGGCTGTCCACGCGCCCGCCGGTGAAGCCCGCCACCAGGCCCATGGTGCCGCCGATCGCCAGCGCGATGCAGTTGGCCGAGACGATCGCCGCCAGCGCGCTGCGGGTGCCCCAGATCAGCCGGCTCAGAATGTCGCGGCCGTACTGGTCCGCGCCCAGCCAGTGTTCCGGCCCGGGCGGCGACAGCGCGTTCGACAGGTCCTGGTCGAACGGGTCGTACGGCGCGATCCACGGCGCCAGCGCGGTGACCACCAGGAACACCACCAGAACAGCCAGCCCGATGCCGGCGCCGCGCTGGCGCAACGCGCGCATCATGGCGCGCGCGGGCAGCGGGGGGGCTGTGGTGACGGCCTCGCTCATGAGCGGCTGACCCGCGGATCGAGCAGCGAGTAGCTCAGGTCGACCAGCAGGTTCACCACCACGAACACGATGGCGATGAACATCGCGCCGGCCTGCACCACGGAGTAGTCGCGCGACCGGATGGAATCCACCATCAGCCGGCCGACGCCCGGCAGCGCGAAGATGGTTTCGGTCAGCACCGCGCCGGACAGCAGCAGGCCGAGCTGCAGGCCGATCACCGTGACGATGGGGATCGCCGCGTTGCGCAGCACGTGGCGCAGCACCACCTGGTGGCCCGGCAGCCCCTTGGCGTGCGCCGTGCGCACATGGTCCAGCATGCCGGCGGCGATCACTTCGGCGCGGGTGATGCGGGTGACCAGGGCCAGCGGCACGGCGGCCAAAGTGCAGGCCGGCAGGATCATGTAGTGCAACGACTCCCAGATGGTGTCGGCGTCGCCGGACAGGATGGCGTCGACGATGCTCATGCCGGTCACCCGTGGCGGCTCCAGGCCCACCGGCATCAGCCCGCCCACCGGCACCCAGCCCAGCACGGCGGCGAACAGGATCAGCAGCATCAGCCCGAGCCAGAAGATCGGCATCGACACGCCGAACAGGGTCAGCGTCATCATCACCGCGTCGAACCGCGAGCCGTTCCACACCGCCGTCAGCACGCCCAGCGGCACGCCGATGAGGGTGGAGACGCCGAGCGCGCAGATGGTGAGCTGCAGGGTGACCGGGAAGGCCACCAGCACGTCGGTGACGGCCGGATGGTTGGTGGCAAGCGAGGTGCCGAAATCGCCGTGCAAGGCATCCAGCAGGAAGCGCAGGTACTGCACCCAGATCGGCTGGTCGAGGCCGAGCTGCTGGCGCATCGCCGCCAGCGCCTCGTTGGTGGCGCGGTCGCCCAGCAGCATCTGCGCCACATCGCCGGGCAGCATGTGCATGGTGACGAACACCACCACGCTGACGCCGAGCAGCACGAAGGCCAGTTGCAGCAGCCGATGCACGACGTATTGCGCCACGTGGGGTCCCTTTGTGCCGACAGCCTGCGCGTGCGACACAAGCCTGGCGCTGTCAAGCGCAGCCGTGCCGGCGCATTGAAGCTGGCGGGTCGGCGGCCGGATGGTTATGATGCATGATGATCCTGACCGTACCCTCCGCTCCAGCGGCCGCCGAACCGGAGCCTCCCGTCGATCTTGGCGCGTTGCCCGGCCTCATCGGCTACGCGCTGCGGCGCGCGCAACTGGCGGTGGCCCAGGATTTCCATCGCCGCGTCGCCGCGGAGGACATCCGGCCCGGGCAGCACTCGGTGCTGACGGTGCTGCAGAACAATCCCGGGCTGCGGGCGGCGCGGGTGGCGCAGGCGTTGGGCATCAAGCGCACCAATTTCGTGCCGGTACTGGACGGGCTGGAAGCACGCGGGCTGGCGGAGCGGCGCCGCGTGCCAGGCGACCGCCGGGCCTCGGCGCTGTTCCTTACCGAAGCGGGCAAGGCGGTGCTGGCGCGGCTGGCGCCGCTGGTGGCGGAGCACGAGGCCAGGTTCGCCGGCCGGCTGGGCCCCGATGGGCGCAGCCAGCTCATGGGCCTGCTGCACCGGCTCGGCGAGGCGGGGTTCGACCCGGCTTAGAGTGTGATCGCTTGCCGGCGGCTTCGCCGGAAAACGTGCATCACATTCGCAAACAAAGCGCTATCGCGGCGCCATGCGCAGGGCGCCGGCGCGGCGGACGGTTTCGCCGTTCAGCCTGCGGTTGGCGCAAATTTGTGGCACCAGGCCGGGTATTCCGAAGGGTCGCCGGGCCGGCCCGCCCCGGTCTGGCCGGATGGTCCGGTTGCGGGTAGCATCGATGGCGGACCGTGCCATCCGGTGCGGCCGGCATTGCATGAGGCGTTTCATGACAACGACGATCCATGGCATCGCCCGCTCGCGCGCGATCCGCAACCTGTGGATGGCCTATGAGCTGGGCATCCCGTTCGAGCACGACCAGGTTGGCTTCGGCCCGGACGGCAGCCGCTCGGCGCGGTTCCTGGCGATCAACCCGAACGGCCACGTTCCGGCCCTGACCGACGACGGCATCGTGCTGTGGGAATCGCTGGCCATCAACCTTTACCTCGCCAAGAAGGCCGGCGGCCCGCTGGCCCCCGCCTCGGTTGCCGAGGACGGGCTGATGACCATGTGGAGCTTCTGGGCGGCCACCGAGGTGGAGCCGCACGCGGCCCCGGCGCTTTACCACAGCATCAGCTATGCCCCCGAGAAGCGCGACCCGGCGGTGGTCGAGCGGGCATTGGAGGCGCTGAAAGCGCCGCTGGTGGTGCTGGAGCAGGCGCTGGTGAAGGGCGGCGGCACTCTGGTGGGCGGGCGGTTCACGGTGGCCGACCTGAATCTCGTGTGCGTGGTGTTCTACCTGCGCGGCACGCCGCAGGCGCTGGCC
>CAIMEK010000957.1 GCA_903839965.1 uncultured Acetobacteraceae bacterium
CGCCAGCGCCTCCAGCGCGTAGTGGCTGCAGCTCGGCTCAAAGCGGCACTGCGCGCCGATGACCGGCCGCAGCGTCCATTGGTAGGCCACCACGCCGGCCGACAGCACGCGGGCGCCCCAGGTCATGGCCCGGCGCCGACACGTTCGAGGGCACGGCGCAGATCGTCCATCAGCGCGGTGAATTTGCGCCCGCGGGTCGTTGCCCGGCCCACCAGCACCAGGTCTACCCCGCGCACCGGCGTCTCGCGCAACAGCAATCGCGCGGCTTCCTTCATGCGACGACGCGTGCGGTTGCGCACCACGGCGTTGCCCACCTTCCTGGTGACCGTGAAGCCCAGGCGCGCGGGTCCACCATCGGGCCGCGCCAACGCCTGCAGTACCAGCCCGGTCGACGGCACCTTGCGCCCCGACGCGGCCACACGCAGGAATTCGGCACGGCGCTGCAGGCGCTCCGGCGCCGGCGCCACCGCCCGCTCCGTCAGGCCGACAGGCGTTTGCGGCCCTTGGCGCGGCGATTCGCCAGCACCTTGCGGCCGCCGACGGTTGCCATGCGGGCGCGGAAGCCGTGACGGCGCTTGCGGACAAGCTTCGACGGTTGATAGGTGCGCTTCACGACACTCTCCGATATGACTTCAGGACCGCCGACCGCCGGGACGGCGGAACGCACGATGGCGGGGCCTTCTCCGGCCGGTCCCGTGCAGGCGGCGGCTTATAGGGGGGCGCCGGCCAACCCGTCAACCATCCCGGGGTCAACGCTCGCGTGCCGGCGACGCGGACCGCCGGGAAAGGCGGGTGCGTCATGGCTGACCGCGACCTCGCCGTGATAGCTACCGGCGCTGCCCTGGCGGCGCATGGCGGCCAGCCGACCCTGCCCGCCGACGCCGCCGGGCCGGATTGAACAGAGGAACCAGGACATGCAATGGGACCCCGCGGTCTACCTGCACTACGCCGATGAGCGGCTGCGCCCGGCGCTCGACCTGTTGGCGCGGGTGCCCCCGATCGGCACGCAGATGGCCGCTCCCGCGCGCGTGGTCGACCTGGGCTGCGGGGCCGGCAACGTCACCGCCATCCTGCAGCGCCGCTTCCCCGCCGCCGCCGTGCTGGGGGTCGACGGCTCGGCCCCCATGCTGGCCAAGGCGCGCGCCAGCGTCCCGGGCTGCGCCTTCGTCGAGGCCGACATCGCGGCCTGGCGGCCGGACGCGGCCCCGGAGCTGATCTTTTCGAACGCGGCGTTGCACTGGCTGGGCGGGCACGCGACGCTGTTCCCCGGCCTGCTCGGCAGGCTGGCGCCGGGCGGGGTGCTGGCGGTGCAGATGCCCGCCATGCACGATGCCCCGTTCCGCGCCCTGCAGTACGACGTGGCGGCGCACGGGCCCTGGGCGAGCCTGCTGGCGGGCGTCGCCTCGGCGCCGCCGATCCTGACCGCCGCCGCCTACTGGGACCTGCTGCGGCCCCGCTGCGCGGCGCTCGACATGTGGGAAACCACCTACCTGCACGCGCTGCAAGGCGAGGATGCGGTGGCGCAATGGGCCTCGGGCAGCAGCCTGCGGCCGTTCCTCGATCCGCTGCCGACGGGGCTGCGCGAAGATTTCCTGCGCGCCTACCGCGCCGCGCTGGAGCCGCACTATCCGCGCCGCCCGGACGGCAGCACGCTGCTGCCGTTCCGCCGGCTCTTCATGGTGGCGACGGTGGCCTGACTACGCTTCGTCCAACCCGTCGTCGAACACCACGTCGCGGTGCACGTGCACCGACATCAGCAATCCGAAACCCACCATCACGGTGATCATCGCCGAGCCGCCGTGCGACACCAGCGGCAGCGGCACGCCGCCCACCGGGATGACCCCCATCACCATGGCCACGTTGACGAACACGTAGAGAAAAAAATTCATGCCGATGCCGAGCGCGAGCAGGCGGCCGTACTGGTGGTGGCAGCGCAGCGCGATGCCCATGGCGCCCAGCCCGATCAGCGCCAGCAACCCCAGCAGCAGCAATCCGCCGACCAGGCCGAATTCCTCGCCCAGCATGGTGAAAATGAAATCGGTCTGCTTCTCCGGCAGGAAGCTCAGGTGCGACTGGGTCCCCTGCAGATAGCCCTTGCCCCACATCCCGCCCGAACCCAGCGCGATCTTGCTCTGGATGATGTTGTAGCCGGCCCCCAACGGGTCGCTCTCGGGGTTGAGGAAGGTGGTGATGCGGGCGCGCTGGTAGTCGTGCAGGTGGCCGTAGGCCAGCGGCGCCGCCAGGCCGACCGCCGCCGCCCCCAGCCCCACCTTCCACCAGCGCACACCGGCCGCCAGGAACACCGAGGCGCCCACCGCGGCGGTGATCACCGCGGTGCCCAGGTTCGGTTCCTTCACGATCAACACCACCGGCACCGCCACCGCCAGCGCCGGCGGGATCAGGAACAGCGGGTTGCCCATCCGCTCCCAGGTCGCCTTGTGGAACCAGGAGGCCAGCGCCATCACCAGCGCGATCTTCATCATCTCGCTGGGCTGCCACTGCATCCCGGCGAGCTCGATCCAGCGCTGCGCCCCCTTGCCCACATGCCCCATGCGCAGCACCAGCACCAGCAGCACCAGCCCGCCCGCATAGGCGAACCAGGACAGTCTGGCGAGGAAGCGGATGTCCATCAGGGCGATCGACAGCATCAGCAGCAGCCCGAAAGCGAAGCGCAGCACATGTCGCGTCGCATAGGGCTCGGCCGCGCCGCCGGCGGCCGAATACAACGCGACGTAGCCCACCCCCGCCAGCAGGCACAGCAGCATCACGTAGGTCCAGGGAACGCGCCACAGCTTGCCGGTCAGCCCGAACGAGGTTTCGCGCAGCAGCCGCCGCTCCAGCAGGCTCATTGCGTGTCTCCCCGCCCCAGCGGCGCCATGCGATCGGCGACGCGCTGCGGCGGGTCGCGGCGGGCCGCCGGGTCGCGGGTCAACACGTCGGCCATGATGTCGCGCGCCACCGGGGCCGCCGCCGCCGCTCCCGCGTTGCCGTGCTCGACCACCACCGACAGGGCGTAGCGCGGCGCATCGTAGGGCGCGAAGGCCACGAACAACGCATGCGGACGGTATTCCCAGGGCAGGTTCTCGGACTTGAAGCCGCGTTCGCGCTGCTCGCGGGTCACCCGGCGCACCTGGGAGGAGCCGGTCTTGCCGGCCAGCTGCACCCCGGGGATGGTCAGCTTCGCAATCGAGGCCGTGCCGCCGGGCTCGTTCACCACCTGGTACATGCCCTCGCGCACCGCGCGCAGGTCGCGCTCGGCCAGCCCAAGCTGCGGCCACGTCTCGGGCAGCACGCCCTTCTGCAGCACGCCGCCCACCGTGCGGGTCAGGTGCGGCTGCACCGCACGCCCGGTCGCCAGCCGCGAGGCCATCACCGCCAGCGACAGCGGCGTGAGCTGCAGGAACCCCTGGCCGATGCCGTGCACGATGGTGTCGCCGAGGTTCCACGCCTTGCCCTGGGCGATCCGCCAGCCCCGCGTCGGCACCAGGCCGGAGCGCGCCCCGGGCAGTTCGATGTCCAGCGACACCCCCAGCCCGAACCGGTTCGCCATCGCCGCGATGTGATCCATGCCGGTGCGCAGCGCCACCTGGTAGAAATACACGTCGCAGGAATTCTTCAGCCCGCCGCGCAGGTCGAGCGATCCGTGCCCGCCGGTGCGCCAGCAATGGAAGCGGGTGTCGCCGATGTCGAGGTAGCCCGGGCAGTTCAGCAACTGCGTCTGGGTGATGGCGTGCGACTCCAGCCCGGCCAGCCCCACCACCATCTTGAAGGTCGAGCCCGGCGCGTACAGCCCGGCCGCCGCCTTGTTGATCAGCGGGGCGCGGCGGTTGCTGGTCCACTCGACCCATTGCGCCTGCGACACGCCGGAGTTGAACACGCTGGGGTCGAACGACGGGTTGGTGGCCATCGCCAGCACCTCGCCGTTGCGGCAGTCCATCACCACCGCGCTGGCGCTCTCCTCGCCCAGCCGCGCCAGCACGGCCTTCTGCAGCTCGCTGTCGATGGTCAGGCCGATATCCTGGCCCTGCTTGCCCTCCTGGCGGTCCAGTTCGCGAATCATCCGCCCGACCGCATTCACCTCATACTGCACCGTGCCGGCCCGGCCGCGCAGCGTCAGGTCGTGGTATTTCTCCAGCCCCGCCCGGCCGATGCGCAACCCGGGCAGCGACAGCATCGGGTCGTCGGCGACATCGTCCTCGTTGGGCGGCGCCACGTATCCCAGGAGATGCGCCAGCGTGCTGCCGAACGGGTAAAGCCGGGTGGTGCCGACATCGACCAGAATGCCGGGCAGGTCGGGCGCATTGACCTCGATGCGCGCCATGTCCTCCCAGGTGAGGAATTCGCGCACCACCACGGGGATGAACCGGCGATGGCGATGCACCTCGCGCTCGATGCGCAGCCGCTCGAACTCGGCCGGCGGCACGATGCGGGAAAAGTTCTCCAGCGTGGCGCCGACGTTGTCGGCCTGCTCGGCGATCAGCAGGGCGCGCCAGTTCGAACGGTTGCCCGCCACCGCCACGCCGAAACGGTCGAGCAGGCGGCCCCGCGGGGCGGCCACGAGGCGCGTGCTGACCCGGTTGGTTTCGGCCAGCGTCGCATAGCGCGCGCCCTCCACCACCTGCACCTGGTAGAGCTTGGCGCCGAGCAGACCCAGCGCGCCCACCTGGCCGGCGGCCAGCAACAGCGCCCGGCGGGTGAACACCGCCCTTCGCCGGTCCCCTTTCATGCGCGCGCCGGCTCGGCGACGGTCGCATGCGCCCGCGCGAGAATCGCCGCGAGCAGCGGATACAGGCCGGCCGACAAAGCGAGCTGGAACAGCGCCGGCCCCACCGGCAGCAGCCGGAAGGTCAGCAGCGAGGTCAGCCCCCATTGCAGGACGGCGGCGGCGGCGGCGACGACCATGAAGGCGAACCAGATCCGCAGGAAGCCCTGCCGGGTCAGCATGTGCCGCCAGCGCAGCGCGAAGCCATGCGCGCTGAGCAGGATGAGCACGCCGACGCCGACCGGGCCGTAGCCCAGCAGGTCGGCCAGCACGCCCAGCCCGAACACCAGCAGCGGCGGCAGCGAGGCGGGACGGAACAGCGACCAGAAGAACACGCAGCCCAGCGCCAGGGCGCCCTGCAGCTCGGCCTGCCCGGGCAGGCCAAGCGGGCCCGCCGTCAGCAGCAGCAGCAGGACGGTCGTGGCTCCCGGAAAGCTGCGCCGGGCGGCAACGTCCAGCAGCCGCCCCAGGCTTGGCCGTGGACGCACGCCGGGGGTGCGCTCGTCCATCAGTGCCGGCGCTCCGCCTGACCCGTCCCCGGCGCCTCGGGCCCCAGCGCGTCGCGCAGGCCGTAATTGAACAGCCGCAAGATCTCCAGCCGGCCGAGCTGGGCGGCGGGCTCCACTTCCGGCACGTTCTGGGCGCTGTAATGGACGGTGCCGACCGGCAGGCCGGCCGGGAAGGCGTTGGCCTCGGCACTGGTCACCACCCGTTCGCCCTCGACGGGCCGCACCCCCTCGGTCCAGTAGTTCAGCCGGGGCCGCGGCCCGTTGGTGCCGGTCAGGATGGCGCGGCCGCGACTGCTTTCAAGGATGACGGGTATCCTGCTGTTCAGGTCGGTCAGCAGCAGCACCCGCACCGTGCGCGCGCCCACTTCGGTCACCCGGCCCACCAGCCCGCGGTCGTCCAGCGCGATCTGGCCTTTGGTGATGCCGTGGTTCGGGCCGGCCGAGAGCAGCACGGCGCGGGCGTAGACCCCGCCGGCATCGGCCACCACCCGGGCGGTCACGAAACTGGCCGTCGGGTCCGGAATCCACCGCAGATTGGCCTTGAACGCCCCGTTTTCGGCGTCCAGCGCCAGCGCGATCGCCTGCCACTTGCGCAACTGCTCGTTCTCTTCGCGCAGCCGGGCGTTCTCGCTGGCCAGCGAAAGCAGGTGCCGGGCGCCGTCGGCAACCTCGCGCAGCCGGGCGATCGGCTCGGCGAGCACCCCGTAGATCGGCGCCACCGCGTCGGACAGCGCCATGCGCGCGCGCTCGGCCATGACCGTGTCGGCCTTGCCCAGCAACATCAGCCCGAACGCAGCCGCCATCAGCACCGGCAAGGTGATCTTGGCCAGCGCCTGCCGTACCGGGATGGACAGTCGGATCACTGCCCGCCTCTGCCAGATCTTGGGTTCACGGCCGCGACACTAGTGAGGATGGCGGCGCGATGCCACCGCCGCATGGGCGGGCCGCGTCTGCCTCAGTACATGGATGTCAACACGTTGCGCAGGCGTTTGAGCTCCTCCAGCGCACGGCCGGTGCCCAGCGCCACGCATTGCAGCGGGTTCTCCGCGACCACCACCGACAGCCCGGTGGCATCGCGCAGCACCTGGTCCAGCCGGGTGAGCAGCGCTCCGCCGCCGGTCAGCACGATCCCCTTGTCGACGATGTCCGCCGCCAGCTCCGGCGGGGTGTTCTCCAGCGCCACCTTGACCGCCTCGACGATGGCGGTGACCGGCTCGGCCAGGCTTTCCGCCACGGCGCGCTGGCTGACCAGCACCTCGCGCGGCACGCCGTTCATCAGGTCGCGCCCCTTGACCTCGCGATACGGGCCGTCCTCGTTGTCGTACGGGGGCGAGGCGGCGCCGATATCCATCTTGATGCGCTCGGCGGAACTCTCGCCGATCAGCAGGTTAAAATTGCGGCGGATATAGCTGATGATCGCCTCGTCCATCTTGTCGCCGCCGGTGCGCACGCTGCGGGAATAGACGATGCCGCCGAGCGAGATCACCGCCACTTCCGTGGTGCC
>CAIMEK010000958.1 GCA_903839965.1 uncultured Acetobacteraceae bacterium
CCCGGCCCAGGCCGCCCGCCCGCAGGCGCGAGCAGCTGCCGGCCTGGCTGCAGGGCCGTCCGCCGACCGCCTCGTTGCAGCCGCTGCCCTGGATGGTCGAAAAAAAGCGCCGCTCCTGAGCGGCGCCGAACCGCGCCGATAATATTACGATATCATAACGAAAGTCGGCGGTCCTCAGAATCCCCGGAACCGGGCGAATTCGGCGGCCGGCACGCGCGCGGTGCGCAGCGCATTGGCCGGGGCGTCACGGTCCTCGCGGCCGATCGCCATGCCGCACACCACCCCGTCGCTCTCGGGCAGGTCGAGGAGGGCGTGGATGGTATTGGGGAATCCGGCGAACACCGCCATGGCGCAGGTATCCAGCCCCGCGGCGCGGGCGGCGATGGCGATGTTCTGCAGGAACATGCCGTAGTCGAGCCAGGAGCCGAGCTTCAGCGTGCGGTCGATCAGGCACACCAGCCCGACCGGCGCGCCGAAGAAGTGCAGGTTGTTCACCATATGCGCCCGCGCCTTGTCGCGCTCGCCGCGAGCGATGCCGAGCAACCCGTACAGCCCCCAGCCGATTGCGCGGGCGCGTGACAGGTAGGGTTCGGGCAGCGGTGCCGGGTAGTAGTCCCGTTCTTGAGGCTCGGCGCCGGCCAGGTAGGCCGCGGTCACCCCCTCGCAAAACCGCTGCCGTTCCTCGCCGGCCAGGGCGATCACGCGCCAGGGCTGCATGTTGGTGCCCGAAGGCGCGCGCGCGGCCACATCCAGCAGATGTTCGACGGTCTCGCGCGGCACCGCTTCGGGCAAAAAGCCGCGGATCGAGCGGCGCGACAGGATCGCCGCTTCCGTCTCGTTGCGCGCCGCCAGACCCGTCATGCGTCGTCCATCCTGGTTGCCCTGCTTTGTCCCGCGGACGAATTGATGGCGGAACCGGACGGTTCAGACAAGCGCCGCCACCGCCGCCTCGACCGCCTCGGCCTGCGCCGGGGTCAGCCGCAGGCCGAGCTTGCCGCGCCGCCACAGCACGTCCTCGCCGGTGCGGGCGAACTCGTAGTCCACCAGGTAGCGCAGTTCGCGTTCGGTCAGCCCCGCCCCGAACTCGCGGCCCATGTCCTGCGGCCCGCGCACGCCTTCGAGCAGCACGTTGGCGCGGGTGCCATAGGCGCGCACCAGCCGGCGCGTCGTGGCCGGGCCGAGGAAGGGGAAGCGGCGGGCCACGTTGGCGTACAGCACCTCGAAGCCGTCGAGCGCAAAATCGCCGCCGGGCAGGGTGCGCTTCGCGGTCCAGCCCACCGGGTTGCCGGACGGCTCCGGCAGATGCGGCGCCAGCGCCGCCAGCGCCGCCTCGGCGAGGCGGCGCGAGGTGGTGATCTTGCCGCCGATGACGTGCAGCGCGGCCGCCGCCAGCGTGCCGATGCCGTCGCTCGGCGCGTCCAGCTTCAACACGTAGTCGCGGGTGGCGTCCTGCGCCCGGTTGGCCTTGGCGCCGTACAGCGGCCGCACGCCGGAATAGCTCCACACCACCTGCGCCGGCGTGATCGGGGAGCGGAAATACAGGCTGGCGCCGCGGCAAAGATAGTCGATCTCCTCGGCGGAAATGCGCACCTCCGCCGGGTCGCCGGTGAAGTCGAGGTCGGTGGTGCCGATCAGGGTGAAGTCGGTTTCGAAGGGAATGGCGAAGAAAACCCGCCCGTCGGTGCCCTGGAACAGGTAGCAGCGGTCGTGTTCGTACAGCCGCGGCACCACGATATGGCTGCCCTGGACCAGCCGCACCGGCGTCGGCACCGGGTCGTGCAGCACGTCGCGGATCACCTCGGCCACCCACGGGCCGGCGGCGTTCACCAGGCCGCGGGCGCGGAGGGTCCGCTCGGCGCCGGTGGCCTCGTCGCGCAGGGTCAGGCGCCACAGCGTGCCCTCGCGCACCGCGGCCAGGCAGCGCGTGCGCGGCGCGATCACGGCGCCCCGGATGGCGGCGTCCCGTGCGGTCAGCACCACCAGGCGGGAATCCTCCACCCAGCAATCCGAATACTCGAAACCGCGGTGAAAGCGCGGCTGCAGCGGTTCCCCCAGGCTGTTCGCATCGAGCCGCACGGTGCTGGTGGGCGGCAGGTGCTCGCGCCCGCCCAGGTGGTCGTAGAGGAACAGGCCGAGCCGCAGCATCCACGCCGGGCGCAGCCCACGCTGGTGCACCAGCACGAAGCGCAGCGGCCAGATGATGTGCGGTGCGATGCCCCACAGCACCTCGCGCTCGGCCAGCGCCTCGCGCACCAGGCGGAACTCGTAGTATTCCAGGTAGCGCAGCCCGCCGTGCACCAGCTTGGTGGAGGCCGAGGAGGTGGCGCCGCCGAGGTCGCCCTTGTCGCACAGGTGCACGCTCCAGCCGCGCCCGGCGGCGTCGCGGGCGATCGCCGCGCCGTTGATGCCGCCGCCGATGATGGCCAGGTCGAACAATGGGTCGGTTTCGGGCACGTGTCCTGTCCTGCGCGGTGCGCCCGGCTTCATAGTCCCCGATCGATTCGGAAGGAAAGATGACACGCCGACGGGGCAGCGACATATCCCCGCCAAACCAACCCAACCCGGCGAGAGCCGGCATGACCGATCCGGCCGAATCCGTCGACGTGGATTTGCGGATCCTGCCGAAGCCGTTCACCTTCGCTGGAGGGAGCAAACCATGTCTTTACCTGGCTGCGTGGCCGTGATCGGCGCCGGCCCGGCCGGCCTGATGGCGGCGGAAACCATCGCCGCCGCCGGCGTCGCGGTAACGGTGTTCGAGCGCATGTCCTCGCCGGGGCGCAAGCTGCTGATGGCCGGGCGCGGCGGGCTCAACCTGACGCACAGCGAAGCGTTGCCGGCATTGCTGGAGCGCTACGGGCCGGCGCGGGAACGCCTGCAGGCGGCCATTGCCGGCTTGCCGCCCGCCGCCCTGATCGCCTGGTGCGAGGGGCTCGGCCAGCCGACCTTCATCGGTTCCAGCGGGCGGGTTTTCCCGCATGGGCTGAAGGCCTCGCCGTTGCTGCGCGCCTGGCTGGCGCGGCTGGGCGGGCTGGGGGTCGGGCTGCGCACGCGGCTGACCTGGACCGGCTGGGACGAGGCCGGCGCGCTGGTTTTCTCCGGCGGCATCCGGGAGCGCCCGCGGGCGACGGTGCTCGCTCTGGGCGGCGCCTCCTGGCCCCGCCTGGGGTCGGACGGCGGCTGGACCGGTCGGTTGCCCGGCATCGACGTGCGGCCCCTGCGCCCGGCCAATTGCGGCTTCCTGCTCGCCTGGTCGGCGCCGTTCCTGCGCTTTGCCGGCACGCCGCTGAAGCGCATCGCGCTGAGTTTCGCCGGCCGCACGGTGCGGGGCGAGGCGATGGTGACCCGATCGGGCATCGAAGGCGGCGCGGTCTATGCGCTGTCGGCGGCGTTGCGCGACGCCATCGCGGCCGGCGGGCCGGTGGTGGCGACGCTCGACCTGCGCCCGGACCTCGACGCGGCGACGCTGGCCAGGCGCCTGGGGGGCACGCGCGGCAGCGCCTCGCTGTCGAACTATCTGCGCAAGGCGGCGGGGCTTTCGCCGGTGGCCATCGGGTTGGTGCAGGAGGCGCTGCATGCCGGCGCGCCGCCCGACTTGCCGGCGCTGATCAAGGCGGTGCCGCTGCGCCTGCTGGCGCCGGCGTCGAGCGAGCGGGCGATTTCGAGTGCCGGCGGCATCACGCTGGACGAACTGGACGCGCGGTGGATGTTGCGCCGCCGTCCCGGCGTGTTCGCCGCCGGCGAAATGCTGGACTGGGAAGCCCCCACCGGCGGCTACCTGCTGCAGGCCTGTTTTGCACTTGGCGCAGCGGCGGGGCGGGGCGTGCTGGCGTGGCTGGCGGAGCAGGACTGAAGCGCTCACGGGCGCCGACCCTGCGCTTCAACCGACTGAAGCGACACCCACGTGATTTTACAATATCGTTACAAACTTGCCGTTCGGACGGACGTGGTATAATGCTTATGCCGACACGGCCTTTTGGTTTTCCATCTGCGGTCTGTATCGCGTGGGAGTCGCGTTGCAAGCACTCCCGGATCGACCTGTCGCAGGGATAGGAAACGTCGATGACCACTTTGAACGTCAGTCTCAGCTCAACCCTCAAGACCGAGCTTGGACAGGCAGGAATTTCGGCCTACGCGGTCTATTTCGATTCCGCCGGAGAAAATCCCCAGTGGACGGATATCGTTGTCAATGGAGCCGTCCAGACTTCCGGCACAGTCGCCATCAATCTGCCTTCCGCCACTTATGGTCAGAAGGTTTACTTTATCATTCAAAGCCAGGACGGATCGGATCTCGACATCAAGACGTTCACGAAGGCGAGCGACATCGCCTGGTCCAATGCGACCGCGTACGACTTCCGGTATGACAGCATCGAGCTGTTTCTGAATAATACCGTTTATGATGTCGGCAATCTCACCTCCATCGAGGATTTCGGTCTGCCGATGGCTCTCAGCGTGGCTTATTCCGACGGAACGACCTCCACACTCGGATACGGAATCACCGGGTCCGCCCTCCAGAATGATATCAAGAATATAAACACCTCCAACACTTATACATACGATTACACAGCCGGGTCCTTGAAGGGCCAGTTCCGCATCGCCGTTTCCCCCACCGCATCCGTGCCGTCCGACACCAAAGTGCCCAGTCCGCCCTTCCATGCGTCCGATTGGGCAACCTATGTCGGCCATCTCGAGGGTTCGGACGCCGAGAAAATCGTCCTTTCCGGCGTATTCCTCGGAACGACCGACAAACAGAATGTCTGGCACAACGGCGGATACTTTGCCTACCAACTCCATTGGGACGATACCAATAAGGTTTTCTGGTTGGATCCGCTGGCGAGCAGCCAGATCAAAGGGAGTATCCAGCTGACTCCATCCGATCTGGAGAACAGCATTTATTCTACGCTCGGGAACGCAAGCATATATTCAGGCCATACCGATCAGAGCCCCCTGACGATGAACACCGGGGTAAACAACCAGTGGGGAAGCGTGTTGCGCGACTTCCTGACCGGGTTCACGGCTGGCTTTTATGGAACCAGCGGGCAGTCGCCGAACGGACAGGCTGCCGGCACCATCGACCTCAACCAGAACCTGAACTGGGATCCGTCGTACGCCTTCGGCCAGAATCTTGCGGCCACGCCGCCGGCGTGGGAAACCAGCGATGCGTATTCCAAGATATTCTATACATATACGAATTCCTACGGCTCGAACTACTCGGACGCCCTGATGAAGGGCTACGCCGTGGGCGGTCCGCAGGTTTCCCTGCATCAACCCAACGCCCCGACCGACGTGCCGCAGATCAACCTGACCCTTTATTCGGACACTGAGACGCCCGCGGGATACACCGTTCCCAAGGATTACAATTATATCGCGCCGGCCGCCGGCACCTACGAAGTGCCCACCTCCAGTGCCCGGGGAACCAATGTTACCCTCAATTTTGCAGTGGGCGTGGCAAGCAACGTCGGCGTTGTGCTCGCTGCCACGGCAACCATAACACTGAAGATCCTGACGTCGGACGCAAGCAGTACGCCGACCTGGAGCACCGTGACATTTGACGGCAGCCTCACGAATCCCCTCATTTCGATTCGGTCTGATGTAGCCTCGATTCGCGGCCGTCCGGTAGTCCCTGGGTGTCATCGCGGGGCGGGTTTGGACCATGGTCAAGGCGGAGCGTTTAGGGGAGATTCGCGGCTTCATCGGCG
>CAIMEK010000959.1 GCA_903839965.1 uncultured Acetobacteraceae bacterium
AGCAGCGCGAGGCCCAGCAGGCCGGCTGCGGCGGCGTCGATATGGCCGTTGCCGGCGAATGACCAAACGGCGAGTGGGTTCCACGCCCAAACCAGGATCCGGGCCGGCGGCAGCCCGAGTTGCACCAGCACCGCGGCGGCACTGGCCATGGCCAGTGCCTCGAAGGCCACCATGGCCGTCTTCATCGCGGTGACGGTCGGGGCGGCGAACCCGGCGGCAGCGAAGATCGCCTGCGCCGCCGGGAGATAAATGGTGCGCGCGGTCTCCCGGCGATTGACCAGCGGATAGATCGCATCGTCACGCAGCGCGGCCAACGCCGGATCGGCCGGGACGTGCAGGTAGGGATTGATGCCAGCCGCCTGCACGCGCCCGTCCCAGACGTAGCGGTAGACGTCGCTCGACAGGAAGGGTGGGGCCAGCAGCGGCCCAATGCGCAGGGCCGCCGCCACCGCGACCACCAGCCAGATGGCGCGTGCAGGCACGCCCTTGAGGACCGTCGCCAGGGCCGCGAACTGCAGCAATGCCGCCAGGCCCGTCAGAGCGACGAAGCCGATCCGGTGCGAGGGGGGATCGATGGTGTCGCTTCCCGGCACGTGCAGGGCCAGCGCCGCTAGGGTCAGCACCAGCATCGACAGCCCCAGCAGGGCGAGCCGGCGCAGGCGCGCGTTGTCGCCCTGGCGGGCGGCGGACCGGCCCGCCGGGAGCGCGACGGCGAGGGCGTTGGCGCGGGCCATCAATCAGCCGCTGCCGTCATGGCCGCTCCGGCGCGTCCGCCGGGTCAATAGGAGATGCAAGCCGCCCCCTGGGACAGCACCTCGACCAGAGAGGCGCCGCCGACCAGCGCGGCGTTCTTGACCAGGTTGGCTTCCGCCAGGCCGCGCTTCTTGAAGCAGGGAGTGCATACCCAGATGACACCGCCGTTCTCGATGTAGTTTCCGAGCAGTTCCTTCATCGGGGCGAACCCCGGCTCGATGATTTTTTCGGCGCAGCCCTGGGTGGCGAGGTGCACGCCCTCGCTGCTGAGGAACACGATCGGCTGCTGGCCGGAGACCAGCGCGGCGTTGGCGACCACCATCGCCACCGTGGCCTTGTCGGTGTTGTCGGTGGAACAGGTGAGGTTGATCACGATCTTGGCCATTGTTGCTACCTTTCTTGCTTACGGATGAAGAAATGGGTTGGTTCGCCCGGCTGCACGGCGAGCAGCGGGTTGGTGGTCAGCCGACACCAGGCCGGGATGTCGTTGATCGTGCCGGCGCTGTAGGCTGTCACCTCGAGCACCTGGCCGGGCTCCATCGCCTTGATGGCGCGGAAGATCATGACCAGCAACTCGCCGCACTTGCGCTCGCCGGCGTCAAGCTGACAATCGGCCTCGATCGGCTGGGCGGGCTGCGTCTCGCTCACGGGCCGTGCCCACGGCGGATGTAGTAGTTGTCGAAGCCGTCGCCCTTGATGCGCTCGACGAGATCGTTGCCGGTCATCCGGCACCACGAGTTCAGGTCCTCGCGGGCCGCCGCGTCGTCGGTGGTCACCTTCAGGATCTGGCCGGGTGCGAGGGCGCGCACCTGGTTCGCCAGCGGCAGCAGCAGATCGACGCAGGCGCGCCCGATGGCATCGAAGCTGCTGGCCGCGGCGTGGGCGTCGGCATTGCCGGTCGGCGCCTTGGCCGGCGCGGGCCCACCCTCGGCGACGTCGCTTTCCAGCACGCACATGCAATGGTAAGAGCCAACTTCGAAGGCACGGTCGATCGCCTTGGTGTTGGGCCGGGCGCACACCGCCCCGGCCCCGTCCATCGCGTTGTACAGGCGCGGCGGTTCATAAGCGCCGGCAACCGGCGCACCGTCGAGCCCGGCCAGGCCGAGCTCCCACAGCATGTCGTGCGTCAGCTCCAGGAAGGTTTCGCAATAGGGTTCGGCGGCACGCAGGTCGCTTCGTCCCTGGTGGGCCAGGCTGGCGAAATGCGACGAACAGGGCGAACCGCCGGCGCACAGGAACCTGAGGTGGCAGTCGGCGCATTTTTCCTTGTTCTGCACCGAGGCGGCGCGGATCTCCTCAAGCACCGGCGATTGGCGCCAGATGTCGGCCAGCGGCCGCTCAAGGATGCTGCCGCAGTCCAGACCCGGCGCCCCGGCCAGCCACACGCAGGGAAACACGCGGCCGTCGCTGAATACCGCCAGCGTATCCCACCCGCAGCTGCACAGGTCGGTCTTGCGGCCGTGCTTGCCCTTGACCCGCACCCTGAGCGAGGCGTCGTTGTCGATCACCACCCCGACCTCATCGCCGGCCGCGCGGCAAGCCCGCATCACCTCGACCATCCGGGCCGGGCCGACCAGCAGTTCCGGCTTGTGGTCGAGCGCGCGGCCCCACTCCTGCAGCCACAGGATGTGATGCGCCCGCACCCCCAGGCTGCCGACCAGTCGCGTGGTGTCCGCCATCAGATCCTGGTTGTGCCCGGTCACCGCCGTCGAGACCGCCACGTCGAAGCCGGCCTGAACGGCGCGGCGGATGGCGGCGACGGTCTTGGAAAAACCGCCCTTGCCGCGCACCCGGTCGTGCGCTTCGACCGTCGGGCCGTCCAGGCTGATCTGCAGCGACAGCCGGCCACGGCCCATGCTGTCCTTCAGCCTGGCGATCATCTTGGGGCTGAAGAAGAGACCGTTGGTCAGGATGACCAGGTCGTTCTCGGCGGTGATGCAGCGGATGATGTCGAAGATGTCGCGGACCATGAACGGCTCGCCGCCGGTGATCAGGAACCGCCCGACGCCGAGGTCGCGGGCCTGGTCCACGAGGCCCAGGATCTCGCTGGTCCGCATCTCGCGCGGGGGCACATAATCGCCGCTGGACACGTAGCAATGGCTGCAGCGCAAATTGCAGTCGTTGGTGACAAACAGGTAGAGGTCGGCCAGCCGCCCCAGCCCGAGCGCGCTCGCGCGGCCCCGATAGGGGTGGGTCGGCCAGGCCGACCGGCGGACGAAGTCGATCCGTTCCAGCTCGTCGAGAAACGCGGCGGTATCCTTCAGCGCGACGTCCGGGGAGATACCGGACCGCCGCGCCAGGCGCTCGGCCACCTCGCCGACCGTATCGCCGCCCGTCGAGGCGCGCAGCACCATCGCGCCGGCCGCATTGGTGGTGATCCAGTGCGGCCGTTCGCCATCGATGGCCAGGGTGACGCCGTCCTTCACGCGGTAGGTCAGGGTCGGCGCGTAGTACACCTGTTCGGCCGCACCGTCGTGCCCGACCACCCAGGTGTCGGCCGCACGGGAGGACGGTGGCGAGGCGCCACCATCTTCCGCCAGACGCTCGCCCAGTTGACGCAGCAGGTCCTGCATCTGCGCAAGGATCGCCGAGACGTCCGATTTCATCTCTTTCCGCCCACCCAGGCTGCCAACTCAACCAAACCCCTACTGTTGGAGGACAATGACACACAAAAGCAACCCACGATAAACCCACGGCCTGGCGACGTCACGCCAACCGCCCACCGCCCCCGGCGGCCGAAAACGATCGATCGCCCTGCGGCCCGCTTGGTCAACGGGGCACCGACGACAAGGGCCACCACGCGGATGGCGGGAACGTTCTGGTGGAGAGGCGCCGCCGGCAACGCGCCTCATGCAGTAGTTCTTGGGACGGAAAGCCGCCCGCGCGCTACACTGCCTGTCGCCCGGCACCGTCGGGGGCGAATCGGGTTCGGTCATGCGCGCTTCTGGAACACTCTGTGGGAGCAGAAGGTTTCGAGCGGCTCTGGTATCGCCGCGGCGCGGCACAGCAAGGGATCAGTCATGCGACCTGCGCCTTGGATCGACTTCGCGAACTTCATGACGAAGGCCGCGTGGTTCACCTGGGTTTTCTGGGCGCTGCTGGCGGCGAGCGCGGTCATCGCCGTGATCGGCTGGCGGCGCCACCGCGAGCAACGCTGTGTCGGCCATGTCGCCAGCTGGCTGCTGCGGGTGCTCGTCGGGGGCATGTGGTGGCAGCAGACTCTGTGGAAGATCCCGCCCGATTACGATGGCCTGAAATACTGGATGCAGCAGCAGGTCGAACATGCGACGACGGCGCTCCAGAGCGCCTTCGTGTCCGGGATCGTGCTCCCCCACCTGTCCGTGTTCGCCCCGCTCGTCTACCTTATCGAGGTCGCGATCGGCGTGTCGCTGCTGCTGGGGCTGCTGAGCCGGGCCGGGGCGCTGCTGGGACTGGCGATGGCGCTGAACCTGTGGCTGGGCCTCTATTCGGCGCCTGGCGAGTGGCCGTGGACGTACATGTTCCTGATCATCATCCAGGCGCAGTACGTGATCGACCCGCCAGGCCGGCGGCTGGGGGCCGACGCGCTGTGGCGCCGCGAGCCGGCCCGCGCCCACTGGTTCGCCACGGCCGTGGCATGACGACCCCGCGCTGCGCCTTGGCGGTGATGGGGAAGGCTCCACAGGCTGGACGGGTGAAGACGCGACTGGTGCCGCCGCTCACCTCCGACGAGGCGAGGGGGTTGAGTGCCTGTTTCCTGAGCGACATCACGGAGAACATCGGCCTGGTCGCCGATGCGACCGGCTTCGTCGCGTACGCGCCGGCGGGAACGGCGGAGCTGTTCGATGGGCTGCTGGCTCCGGGGACCAGGCTGGTGCTGGCCGACGGCGAGATCGCGGCGGCGGGGGGACTTGTCGGCATCGGCCGCAGCCTGCTGCATGCGGCGGCAGCGCTGCTTGGCCAGGGATTTGGGGCGGTCTGCCTGATCAACGCGGATAGCCCGACGCTGCCGACCTCGTTCCTGCGCGACGCGGTCGCGGCGCTGCTTCAGCCGGGAGAGCGGATGGTGCTCGGCCCGGCCGAGGACGGGGGGTACTACCTGATCGGCCTGCAAACGGCCGAGCCGCGGCTGTTTGAGGGCATCGCCTGGAGCACGCCGGTGGTCGCCGAGCAGACGCTGGCCCGGGCCCGCGGCATCGGACTTGAGACGGTGCTGTTGCCGCCGTGGTTCGACGTTGACGACGGCGCCTCGCTGGCGCGGCTCGTTCGCTCGCTGCCGGACGCCGTGGACGCGGTACCCTTTGCTGCGCCGGCGACGCGGGCTTGGCTTGCGGCGTCGGGTCGTGTCGAACGACTCGCCATCATTGCCAGGCAGCAAGTCCTGGCCGGATGCTTGCGATAAATGCTGGTCCCGGCCGAGGTTGGATGAGACGTTGGCATGTCAAGGCGGAAAAGCGGAGCGCATTCGGAACGACGCTGGCCGTAACTCACACACCCATACGCTCCGCCATTTGCGCGAAGTCGGCCACAACGAGGTCGGTCGCCGGGTTGGGCACCGGGTCGGGTGGACCGCCCGGTCCCCATTCGTCGGGCCGGCGCACGAAGCAGGTGCGATATCCAACGCCCCGCGCCGCGTCGAGGTCGAAATTGTGGCAGGCCACCATCATGATGTCCTGGGGCGGCAACTGGAGCAGCGCCGCCGCGCGCTGGTAGGCCTCCGGAATCGGCTTGTAGACATCCAGCATCTCGCACGAGATCACCGCATCCCAGTGCAGGCCGTTGCGTCGCGCGGTGTCGATGATGAGGGAAACGCTCAGGATGGTGAACGACACCACGATGCGGCCTTGCCGCAGGCGCTTGAGCGCGGGTGGAAAGTCCGGCCAGGCCAAGAGCGCATGCCAGCTCCGGGCGATGGCCGCGCGTTCGGCCTCGGAGAACATGTCGAGACCCTGCTCCGCGGCGAGCTCGTCGAGCACCCTGCGGTGCACATCGTCGATGTTGAAGCCTGGATTTTTCTGGTTGGTCATGCGCCGAAGCGCTCGGCGCCGATAATCGTTGGTGATGCCGGTCCAGTCCCGGTCGATGCCATGCCGACTTCCCATCTCGGCGAGCGCGGAGCGAATGCCGGTATGCCAGTCCAGCACCGTGCCGCCCGTGTCGAAGGCCAGCGCTTTGATTTCGGACACGGCCATCGTCTCCTCCTTTCTCATCCGCCCCGGCTGCAGCGACAGCCTCTCAACCGACATTCTCTCGATGACCGAGTCGTCCAACGATCTGGCCGGTACGATAACGGCCTCGAAGGCGTTCAGCAACGATCCTGCCTCCAAGACGGCGCTCGCCGATACGCTGACGGCGGAGGATGCTGCCGAGGCGCGCGAATTGGTACGCGGCCTGGTGGAGGCGATAATGCTTGTGCCGGATGGTGGCCGCCTGCGGATTGAGGTTCGTGGCGAGCTTGGTGCCATTTTTCGGCTGGCGGAGGGAGCCCGGAACAAAAAAGTGCCTCAGCGGGGATGCTGAGGCGTTGGTTGCGCAAATTAAGCTGGTTGCGGGGGCACGCAACCGACGATCCCATCATTCGACGGTGCCGATATAAAACCGCATTGCAGTCGGCGAAGATGGCGTCCGCCCCGCGCGGGCAGAGCGCCGGCGCCAGGCGCGCGGCCAGGGCCGGCGCGTCGCCGGGCGGCAGGATCGAGAGGATGACATCGGCCCATGCGGCCAGCGCGGCTTCGCTGGCCTGCACGGGCAGGCCGGCGGCGCGCGCGGCGCTGGCG
>CAIMEK010000960.1 GCA_903839965.1 uncultured Acetobacteraceae bacterium
CGCCAGCGCCGATACGGTCTCCCTGGGCAACTATGGCTATTGCTTCCACGTCGAAGAGGGTTACACGGCATCGGCAGATATTTATGCGACGTTGTCGACCGGCCTCACCGGCTCAATCGCCGGAGCAGTCGGCATCAATGGCTTGGGCTCGGCAAGCGACACCCTGGGCGGGATTCCCAGCTTCGCCCTCGACATTGTCGGTCTGGAAAACGTCTCGTCGGGCGGATTCGTCACCACCCTGACCCTCAACGGCACCAACAGCGGCC
Organism: uncultured Acetobacteraceae bacterium; assembly: GCA_903839965.1. GTDB lineage: Bacteria > Pseudomonadota > Alphaproteobacteria > Acetobacterales > Acetobacteraceae > Rhodovastum. The sequence goes on from CAIMEK010000960.1 coordinate 267, forward strand.
AAACCATCAACGACAACGGCGCGGACTCGCCGTTCGCCGGCGTTTCGATCAACGACTCCACGACCGGACTCACGCACACCCTGACCGTCACACTCTCCGCAGCTGCCAACGGCAGGCTCACCAACCTCGGCACCGGCAGCTACAACGGCTCGACCGGCGCCTACACCGTCAGCGGCTCGCTCGCGGCCGTGACCACGGCGCTGGATGGCCTGGTTTTCGTTCCCAGCACGCACCAGGTGGGGCTGGGTCAGACCGTCACCACGACCTTCACGATCGTCGATACCGATAGCGACGGCGCAAGCACGACCAACACCACGAGCAGCGTCGTCGCCACCGCTGTCGCCACCGCGCGCAACGACTTCAACAGCGACAACACCTCCGACGTCCTGTTCCGCGATCCAAGCAGCGGCAAGCTCAGCGACTTCGTGATGAACAACGGCCACCCGACTTTCGCCTATATCGGTTTCGCCGATCCGGCCCTGCAGGTCGTCGGCGCCGGCGACGTCAACGGCGACCACACCCCCGATATTCTGTTGCGCGATCCAACCAGCGGCAAGCTCAGCATGTTCGCCATGCACAACAACCAGCCGAGCTTCGCCTATATCGGTTTCGCCGATCCCGGCCTGAAGGTTGTCGGTGTGGGCGACTTCAACGCCGACGGCACCACCGACATCCTGCTGCGCGATCCCACCAGCGGCAAGCTCAGCGACTTCGTGATGAACAACGGCCAGCCGACCTTCGCCTATATCGGCTTTGCCGATCCCGCCCTGCAGGTTGTCGGCGTCGGTGACTTCAACGGCGACCACACCTCCGACATCCTGTTGCGCGATCCCACCAGCGGCAAGCTCAGCATGTTCGCCATGCACAACAACCAGCCGACCTTCGCCTATATCGGTTTCGCCGATCCCGCCCTGCAGGTCGCCGGTGTCGGCGACTTCAACGGCGACGGCACCACCGACATCCTGCTCCGCGATCCAACCAGCGGCAAGCTCAGCGACTTCCTGATGGCCAACGGCCAACCGACCTTCGCCTATATCGGTTTCGCCGATCCCGCCTTGCAGGTTGCCGGTGTCGGCGACTTCAACGGCGACGGCACCGCCGACATCCTGCTCCGCGACCCCGCCGGCGGTGGCCTCAGCCAGTTCGTCATGCACAACAACCAGCCGACCTTCGCCACCATCGGCCTGGCGAGCACTGCCTTGCGCGTTATCGGCTGACCCCGGCGCGGCGTGTGTCGCGCCGCGCGGTTGCCGCCGCTCAGCCCTCGCTTCACCCGAGCATCCTGTTGTCGCAACAAATCCGGTTGACAGGATAGCGCGCAAGAAATATTCTTATATCGCACTGACTGGCTGGCTGGTAGGTCGTTCCCCGATGGATTGCCGCCACTCGACTTGCGACGCGATGGTGCTCCCCCGTCCCCTCGAAGAGGGATCGGCGGCAATCGAGCCGATCGCGCCCGCCGGCACCGCCCGCCGCCCCACCACGAACCGGACGTCCCGCGTGCTGCCGCCGCAAGGCGGAAGGCGGGTCCGCCGGTTCGGTCTGCGCCCCTCCGTCGCCGCCGATGCCGTCGCGTCGCCGCCAAAAGCAGGGAATCCCCAGCCATGACCACGACCGTTGTCTCTGCTGGCCACACCAGCACCGGTTTGACTGCCGGTCTCGGGGATGTTGTTCAAGTGCTGGGCACGGCCAGCGGCACCACTGTGAGCAATGGCGGCACTCAGTCGGTGTTTTCCGGCGGCACGGCCCGCCGCACCGTCGTGAGCAACGGCGGCCAGGAATTGGTGTCGAGCGGCGGCACGGCCAGCGGCACCGTGGTGAGCAGTGGCGGCGTCGAATACGTATACACCGGCGCCACCACCACCGGCACCG
>CAIMEK010000961.1 GCA_903839965.1 uncultured Acetobacteraceae bacterium
GCCGCGCTGCAGCGCCACCACCGCGCCGAACATGGCCAGCCACAGGAACAGGATCGACGCCAGCTCGTCACTCCACAGGAACGGGTGGTGAAAGACGAAGCGGCTGACCACCCCCGCCAGCAACACGAAAATCTCCACCAACACCAGCGCCGCCGTCGGAACTTCGACACTGCGGCGCAGCACCGTTTCGAACGTGTCGCCGAGCCCGTCGGGCGGTGCTGCGGTCCGCGCGGTTGCCATCAGGCCAGGGAGCCGACCGCCCCTTCCAGCGCGCTCCAGGCGTCCTTGCCGAACTTGCCCTGCCACTCCGCGTAGAAGCCGGCCTTTTTCAGCGCGGCGCGGAAGGCCGCCGGATCGGTGGCGATGAACTCCAGGCCTTTCTGTTTCAGCGAGCCTTCCAGCGTGGCGTTCAACTTCGCCACATCGGAGCGCTGCTCCAGCGCCGAGCGATTGAACTCGCGCTGCACGATCTCCTGCGCGTCCTTCGGCAGCGCCTCCAGCGCACCGCGGTTGGCGAGCAGCCAGAATCCGTCCCACATGTGGTTGGTCACGGAGAGGTATTTCTGCACCTCGTACAGCTTGGCCACGTCGATCACCGCCAGCGGGTTCTCCTCGCCGTCCACCAGGCGGGTTTGCAGCGCGGAATAGGTCTCGCTGAAATTGATGCTGGTGGGCGAGGCGCCGAACGCCTTGAACAGGCCGGTCCAGAGCGGGCTGGGCGGCACCCGGATCTTGAACCCGACCAGGTCCTCGGGCGTGCGGATCGGCCGGGTGGAGCTGGTGATCTGGCGGTAGCCGTTGTCCCACTGCTTCTCGAAGGCGACCAGGCCGCGCTTGCCGATTTCGCCGCGGATGAAAGCGCCGAGCTGGCCGTCCATGGCAGGCCAGACCTGGCCGTAATCCTTGAAGGCGAAACCGACGCCGTTGATCGCGGCGGTCGGCACCAGGATGGCCAGGATGAGCCCGGACAGGTTGAAGAACTCCACCGCGCCGTCGCGCAACTGGCTCAGCGTGTCGGTGTCGGAGCCAAGCTGGTTATTGGGGAATACGGTGATTTCGACGCGCCCGCCGGTGGCCTCCTTGATGCGGGCCACGGCCTCGGCGGCACGCACGTTCAGCGGATGCGTCACCGGCAGGTTGTTGGCGTATTTGTAGGTGAATTCGGCCGCGCCGGCCGGTCGGGTGCGGATGGCGAACAGCGGCAGCGCCGCGCCGCTGGCCAACAGAGTACGGCGGTCAAGTGTACGCATCGTCGATCCCCCGGGATATCCTGCGCGGCTGCAACGATTGCCTGCCTCACCCGAGCATATTCGCCATCCCGGCGGACGATGCAATCGGGTTGTGAAGACCCCCCGAGAGGGGGCCATGCACCAGATCCGCACCGTTGCCGGTCCACCCGCTTGACCGGGGGAGCCAACTGGTATATACCATTACTAGTGGTATAGATGAAGAAGGCCGGGACATGGCATCTGACGTCGACACGCACGCCCTCCTCCAGAGTTATGCGGCAACCCTCGGGTTGCTCGACACGGCGGCGGCGCGGGGCCGATCGCTGGCCGGCCAGATCGATCGCATCCACCTGGTCGGCTGCGGCGGGCCGAACCGGGCGATGTTGCCTGTCGAATACTGGATCGAGCACTATTCGAGCGCCATCGAGGTGCGCCGCTACTTCCCCGCCGAGTTCATGCGCCTCAACCCGAAACGGCTCGACGCCCGCACGCTGGTGATCCTCGGCTCGAAGTCGGGCACGACGCCCGAGACGGTGCAGGCCGCCGAATTCCTGCGCGACCGGCCGTGCCATGTGCTGGCCATCACCGAAAAGGCCGACAGTCCGCTTGCCAGCGCGGTTGATGCTCCGCTGCTGATGGGAGCAGGCAGCGGCGGCGGCAGCATGCTGATGCTGCTGCTGGCGCTCACCGGCGCCATCATGGCCGAGCGCGACAACTGGGAGCTGTTCGGGCCGCTGATGGCCTCGCTGCCCAACCTGCCCCAGGTGCTCGCCGATGTTTCCGCGGCCAGCGACCGGCGCAGCGCGGAGGATGCACGGCTGTTGAAGGACGACCGCACCCTCTACCACATCGCCGCCGGCCCGATGTTCGCCACCGCCTATGTCTGGGGCGTCTGCGTGCTGATGGAGATGCAGTGGATGCACTCCGTGCCGCTGGAGGCCGCCGAGTTCTTCCACGGGCCGTTCGAGATCGTCGACAACAACACCCCCATCGTGCTGATGAAGGGCGAAGACCCGAGCCGCCCGCTGATGGAGCGCGTCGAGCGGTTCTGCAAGAAGTACACCGAGCGCCTGTTCATCTACGACACGGCGGACTACGAAATGCCGGGCATTGATCCGCGCATCCGCCCACTGGTGGGCCCGCAGGTGCTGCAGTCGGCGTTGCGGCGCATTTCGGACCGGCTGGCGGTGTGGCACGCCCACCCGCTGTCCACCCGGCGCTACATGTGGAAGACCGAATACTGATGTCGCGCCTGCTCGGCATCGGCGATTCGACCGTTGACATCTACCTGTCCGAGGGGATGCAGTATCCAGGCGGCAACACCGTCAACGTGGCCGTGCAGGCCAGGCGTTGCGGCATGGCGACGAGTTGGCTGGGCTGCCTGGGTCGCGACATGCTGGGCGACCTGACGCTGAACGCCCTGGTGATGGAGGGGGTCGATGTCAGCCATGTGCAGCGCATCGACGGCCCCAACCCGTGGTCGCGCATTCGCCATGAAGGTGCCGACCGGATCTTCGACGGCAGCAATCCCGGCGTACGCAGCCGCTACGCGTTCTCGGTGGACGACGCGCGGTTCATCACTGCGCACGACGTGGTGCATACCAGCGTGCATTCCGATCTTGATTCCCGGATGGCCTGGCTGAAGGAGAACGCCCGGGTGCTGGCCTACGACTATTCCGAGCACTGGGAACGGCCCGGCGTCACCGCGACGCTGCGCCATGTCGATATCGCCTTCCTCTCCGCGACGCGGCGCAACGCAGCGGAGTGCGAAGACCTGATGCGCTGGTGTGCCGGCCAGGGGCCCGCGATCGTGGTGGCGACCCGCGGCGCCGCCGGCGCCGTGGCGTTGCAGGGCGGCGAGGTAGTCGCCGTGCCGGCAGCGCCGGCCGTCGTCGTCGACACGCTGGGCGCGGGAGACGGGTTGATCGCCGGCTTCCTGGTGGCCCACGCCGAGGGCCGGCCGCTTGCCGAATGCCTGGCGCGCGGCGCAGCGCAGGCGGCGCGCGTGTGCGGCCACAAGGGCGGAGTCGGTCCCGGGGCGCCAATCCTGCCCGGCCAGCCCGGCCTCGATCCGAGTCAGATCGTTCGCCAGTCCGCCACCACACCGCAGGCGGAACAGACCAAACCGCAACAACCAACCAAAGGGACCTGAGAGATGAAACGTCGTCAATTCGCTGCCGGCACGCTGGCCGTGGCCGGCGCGGCGCTGTCCGGGGTCCGGCTTCCGGCGCGCGCGCAAGGCAAGGTGGTGCTGTCGTTCCTGCACAAGTGGCCCGAACCGGACAACATCAAGTTCTTCGAAAACGCCGTCGCCGACTTCACCAAAGCCAACCCGAACGTCTCCATCAACATGGAGGCGGTGGCCGACGAGCCATACAAGGCGAAGATCCGCGTGGTGATGGCGAGCGGCGAGATCCCCGACATCTACTTCACCTGGGTCGGCGAATTCACCCGCCAGTTCATCCGCGGCGGCCACGTGATGGACATCACGAAATACCTTGGCGCGCCCGAATGGCAAGGCCGCTTCGCCTCGGCCACGCTCGATGCGTACCGCACCGACGGCAAGCTGTACGGCGTGCCGCTGAACATCGACGCCAAGTTCTTCGTCTACAACAAGGCGCTGTTCGCCAAGGCCGGCATCGCCGCGGCGCCGGCGACCTGGCCGGAGTTCACCGCCGCGCTGGACAAGCTGAAGGCCGCCAATATCGTGCCGATTTCCTTCGGTTCGCAACTGGCCTGGGCGACCTCGCACTACGTGGGCGACCTCAACGCCAAGCTGGTGCCGGTCGCCGTGCGCCAGGCCGACTACCTGTTGCAGACGCCCGCCGACAAGCTGTTCACCGACCCCGGCTATGTGCAGGCCCTGGAGCACTACGCAGCGTTCCTCACCAACGGCTGGTTCAACAAGTCGCCGAACGCGCTGACCCACGCGGTGGCGCGCACCAGCTTCCAGTCCGGCCGCGCCGGCATGATGTACCAGGAACTGGTGGAATTCGGTCGCGCCGACGGCACGAAACTCGCCGAGGACGGCTGGGACTTCTTCCCGATGCCCAGCATACCGGGCGGGCGTGGCGACCAGGCGTTGCTGACCGGCGCACCCGACGGCTTCGTGGTGTCGTCGCGCTGCAAGACCCCCGAAGTGGCGATGGCCTTCCTCAGCAGCCTCACCAGCAAGGCCCAGGGCGCGGAATACACCCGCATCACCAAGCGCACCTCGGCGACGGTCGGCGCGGTCACCAGCGCCAACGCGTCGGCGCAGACGCTGCGCGGCATCGAGGCAATCGGGCGCGCCAGCGGCATGGTCATCTGGCTCGATACCGACGTCGAAAGCCGCGTCGGCTCGGCCTACCTGGCCGGCGCGCAGGCGCTGATGGGTGGCACCGAGACACCGGCGCAGGTGATGGAAAAGGTGCGTGCGTCGGCCCTGCAGGCGCGGAAGGAGCGCAGCTGAACCAAGCGCGGGGACGGGCGATGCGTGCCCAGGTGTTGCATCGGATCGCGCCATACCTGGCGCTGTCGCCCGTCCTCGTTCTGCTGTTCGTGTTCCTCTATCTGCCGCTGGTCACGGACGTCGTCTACAGCCTGCACGACTGGAGTTCGCTGAGCCCGACCTGGCGCTATGTCGGGCTGGAGAATTTCCGCATGTTGTGGGGCGATCCGCTGTTCTGGCAGAGCCTGCGCGGCAACTTCCTTTACGCGCTGGTTTCCCTGCTGTGCCAGGTGGTGTTCGCGCTGATGCTGGCAGCGGTGCTCGAATCGGGTGTGGTGGGGCAGCAGCTCTCCGGCTTCTTTCGTATTGCCTTCTTCATTCCCTCGATCCTGCCGATCACGGTGATCGGCCTGCTCTGGCAGATCCTCTACCAGCCGCAGGGCGGGCTGATCGACCAGGCGCTGGAAAGCCTGGGCCTCGACAGCCTCGCCCATGCCTGGCTCGGCGAGGAGGCAACGGCCTTGCCGGCCATTGTCGCCGTCTCCCAGTGGCAATGGACGGGCTACCTCACCGTGCTGTTCATCGTGGCGATCCGCGCCATTCCGGCGGAACTCTACGAGGCGGCCGAGATCGACGGCGCGCGCGCCTGGCGCAGCTTCTGGCACGTCACCGTCCCCGGCGTGCAGGAAACCACCGTGCTGATGGCGCTGATCACGGTGTTCGGCGCGGTCAAGGTGTTCGACATCATCTGGGTGATGACCGCCGGCGGCCCGAACAACGCCAGCCACGTGATGGGAAGCTACATGTACCGCCTGGCCTTCCGCGATGACCGGGTGGGCTACGCCGCCGCGGTGGCGATGGCGATGTTCGTGCTGAGCGCCGTTGTCGGCGGATTGCAGATCTGGCGTTCGCGCCGGAGCAGCCCGTGACGGCGCGGGCGCTCCGCCAGGCGCCATCGCGGGCCGCGGCGTTCGCGCTGCTCAGCGCGCTGTCGGTGGTGACGGTCTACCCGCTGATCTGGCTGGTGCTCAATTCGTTCAAGCACACGGACGAGCTGTTCGAGGCGAGCTGGGCCCTGCCCGCCTCCTGGCGCTGGGAGAACTATCCGAAGGCCTGGCGCTTCGGGCTGGGCCATTTCATGGCCAACTCGGTGCTGGTGACCACCGTGTCGGTGGCGGCGATCGTGCTGTTGAGCGCGCTCGCGGCCTATGTCCTGGTGACCGTCCGGTTCCGCGGACGAGGCGTGTTGCACGCCTTCATCCTCGGCGGCCTGATCGTGCCGCCCGAGGTGAGCCTGTTCCCGCTGTTCAAAATCATGCTCGTGCTCGGCGTGCTGAACACCTATTTCGCCATGATCCTGCCGGACGTCGCCTACGGCCTGCCGTTCACGGTGCTGCTGCTGCGCGCCTACATGATGGTGATCCCGGCCGAAATGGCGGAGGCGGCGCGCATCGACGGCGCCGGCATGTTGCGCTGCTTCTGGAGCATCTACCTGCCGCTCTGCCGTCCGGCACTGGCCGCGGCGGCGCTGGTGCAGGGCATGCGCGTGTGGAACGAATTCGTCTTTGCGCTGACCTTCGTGGGCCGCGACGCGCTGCGGCCGCTGACCGTCGGCCTGACCACCTTCGGCGACTCCCTGCAAACCGACTGGCCGGTGCTGCTGGCCGGGCTGGTGATCTCGATCGTGCCGGTGCTGACGGCATTCCTGCTCATGCAGCGCCAGTTCATGGGTGGCCTGACCGCCGGCGCACTGAAATAGGCCCAGGGTAACGAATGCATCCATGACCAGGCCGCCGAAGCGCATCGTTCCGGCCTACCAGCGCGCCCAGGAGGCGGTGCTGGCGATGGTGCGCGACCAGCACCTGCCGGTCGGCGCGAAAGTGCCCTCCGAACGCGACCTGGCGGCGCAGTTCGGGCTCAGCCGGATGACGGTGCGCCTCGGGCTCGAGAACCTGGTGCGCGCCGGCGTGCTGGAGCGCGCGGGCACGGCGGGAACGCGGGTGGCCGGGGTCTCCATCATGCGCGTCATGGACACCAAGCAGGCGTTCAGCATGTCGCAGATGGTGCGCGGTTCCGGCGCGCGGCCGGGCGCGCGGCTGCTGATGTTCGCTCCCGGCGTCGCCAACCGCGACACCGCCGCCCGGCTGGACATGGCGCCAGGAGCGGCGGTGGTGACAATCCGCCGGTTGCGCACCGCCGATGACGTGCCGTTCTGCATCGAGACCAGCACCATGGCGGCCGAGCGCGTGCCGGGCCTGGTCGCCGAGGACCTGGCGCAGAACGCTTCGCTGTATGCCTTGCTGCAGGAACGCTACGCCATCCGCCCGACCGACCGCGACAGCGAGATCAGCGTCGGCCCGATCGGCGAGGCGGACGCGGAACTCCTCGGCCTCGCCCCCGGGCTGAACGTGCTGCTGTTCCGCAGCGTGGTGCGCGATGCGGCCGGCGTGCCGGTCGAGGCGGTGTCGTCGGTGAACCATCCGCAGCGCGTGGTGTTCAGCACCAGGTCGGCGCACATCCGGGTCTGAAATCGGTCCGCCGGAAAGTTGCCAGCAACCGCCCCTCCCGCGCCGGGAGGGGGCGGCAGCGAACGTTCAGTAATCGCCGAGGAAATCGCGCTTGCCCACATCCACGCCGTTGTGGCGGAGGATGTTGTAGGCGGTGGTGCAGTGGAAGCCGACGTTCGGGATCACGAAGCCGATCAGGTAGCGCTGGCCGGTGAAGCTCACATCCTCGCCGCGCATCTTCAGCACGATCTTCCGGTCCTCGCTGCCGTCGATCTGCGCGGGCTTGAAGCCGTCGATGAACGCGATGGTCTTGGCGATGCGCGAGGTCAGCTCGTCGAAAGTCGCCTCGGTGTCGGGCCAGGTCGGCACTTCGACGCCGGCGAGCCGCGCCACGCCGCCCTTCGCCATGTCGGTGGCAATCTGCACTTGCCGGCTCAGCGGGAACATGTCCGGCGACAGCCGGCCATTGATCAGCACCGACGGGTCGATCTTCTTGGCCTCGCAGAACGCCGCTCCCTTGTCGAGCACGTTGGACAGCGCGCCGAGCAGCGTGCGAAACAGCGGCACCGAGGCCTGATACATCGAAATCGTCATGGTCAGAGACTCCCTCCCTTGCGCCCGGCCATCGCCCCAAGACGAAGGCGGAGCGCGTTCAGCTTGATAAATCCTTCGGCGTCGAACTGATCGTAGGCGCCTTGGTCATCCTCGAACGTGACGTGCCGCATGGAATACAGGCTGTGCGGGCTCTCGCGTCCGATGCAGGACACGCTGCCCTTGTACAGCTTCAGCCGCACCCGGCCGGTGACGGATTTCTGACTTTCGTCGATCAGCGCCTGCAGCATACGCCGCTCCGGGCTGAACCAGAACCCGTTATAGATCAGTTCGGCGAAGCGCGGCATCAGGCTGTCCTTGAGGTGCATCGCCTCGCGGTCGAGCGTGATGGTCTCCATGCTGCGATGCGCCGCCAGCAGGATGGTGCCGCCCGGCGTTTCATAGACGCCGCGGCTCTTCATGCCGACGAAGCGGTTCTCCACCAGGTCGAGCCGGCCGATGCCGTTGTCGTGGCCGAGTTCGTTCAGCCGGGCCAGCAGCGAGGCCGGCGACAGCCGCACCCCGTCGATGGCCACCGCGTCGCCGCGCTCGAAATCGACGGCAATCACGGTCGGCTTGTCCGGCGCGTCCTCCGGGCGGATGGTGCGCTGGTAGACCATCTCGTCCGCCTCGATCGCCGGGTCCTCGAGGATCTTTCCCTCGCTGGAGGAGTGCAGCAGGTTGGCGTCGATGGAGAACGGCGCCTCGCCGCGCTTGTCCCTGGCGATCGGAATCTGGTGCTGCTCGGCGAAGGCGATCAGCCGGGTGCGGCTGGTCAGGTCCCATTCCCGCCAGGGCGAAATGATCTTGATGTCCGGCTTCAACGAATAGTAGCTGAGCTCGAACCGCACCTGGTCGTTGCCCTTGCCGGTGGCCCCGTGCGCCACCGTGTCGGCGCCCACCAGCTCGGCGATCTCGATCTGGCGCTGGGCGATCAGCGGGCGGGCGATCGAGGTTCCCAGCAGGTACTGGCCCTCGTAGAGCGCATTGGCGCGGAACATCGGGAAGACGAAATCGCGCACGAACGTCTCGCGCAGGTCGTCCACGAAGATTTCCTTCACGCCGAGCATTTCGGCCTTGCGGCGGGCAGGTTCCAGCTCCTGTCCCTGGCCGAGATCGGCGGTGAAGGTCACCACCTCGCAGCGGTAGGTGATTTGCAGCCATTTGAGGATGACGCTGGTGTCGAGCCCGCCCGAGTAGGCAAGCACGACCTTGTTGACGTCCTTCACGCGCATGGTTCAGGCACTCCGGATCGGTTCTTGGGCGGGAGGTAACGCCGCCGGTCGCCGTTGTGCAAGGGGCGGGACCGGCCGGCCGTCGCCCTTCACCTAGCCCCGGCCAAGCCCGGCGCGGAATCTCCGGGCAAGTTCAACGTAGTGCCGGGCGGTCCGGTCGAATTTGGCGCGTTCCTCGGCATCCATCACCCGGTTCAGCCGGGCCGGGGCGCCGTTCCACAGCTCGTTGCGGCCGATTTTCTTGCCCGGCGTCAGCAGCGACCCGGCCGCCAGCATGCCGCCCTCTTCGATAACCGCCCCGTCCAGCACGGTGGCGCCCATGCCGATGAAGGCGCGGTCGTGCAAAATGCATGCATGCACGATGGCGGCATGGCCCACCGTGACGTCGTCGCCGATCACGGTGAAGAACGCCTTGCCCGCGTTGACGTGGATGATGGTGCCATCCTGGATATTGGTGCGCGCGCCGATGCGGATGTAGTTGCTGTCGCCGCGCACCACGCAGTGGAACCAGATGCTCGACCCGGCGCCGACATGCACGTCGCCGATCACCACCGCCGTGGGAGCGATGAAGGCGTCCGGCGCGATCTGCGGTGCCACCCCGTCCAGCACGTAGAGCGGCCCAAGCGGCCGCTCAGGCATGCGCGGGTTCCCGCGCCGCGGGGGCACGCACAATGTCGTCGGGCAGGCCGAGCATCAGGCCGATATTCTGCACCGCGGCGCCGGACGCGCCCTTGCCCAGGTTGTCCAGCCGCGCCACCAGTACCGCGTGTTGGCGGGCGGGGTTGGCGAACACGCGCAGTTCCAGCACGTCGGTGCCGTTCAGGCCCTGCGGTTCCAGCTTGCCGTCCGCGGTCGGCGGCAGCACGCGCACCAGCGGCTGGCCGGCGTAGTGGCGCGCCAGCGCGTCGTGCAGGTCCGCGCCGGTGGGGTTGGACGGCAAAGCGTCGAGATGCAGCGGCACCGCGACCAGCATGCCCTGGCGGTAGTGGCCGACCGCGGGGGAAAAGATCGGCCGGCGGGTGAGCCCCGAATAGTGCTGCGTCTCGGGCAGGTGCTTGTGCTCAAGCGCCAGGGCGTACAGCTCGAAGGCCGGTCCGCCGCTCTCGTCATGGGCGGCGATCATCGACTTGCCGCCGCCGGAGTAGCCGGAGACGGCGTTGATGGTGACGGGATGGTCGGCCGGCAGCAAGCCCGCATCCACCAGCGGGCGGAGCAGGGCGATGGCGCCGGTGGCATAGCAGCCCGGGTTGGCGACGCGCGCCGCGGCGGCGATGCGCTCGCCCTGCCCCGGCGCCATTTCGGGGAAGCCGTAGACCCAGCCCGGGGCGACCCGGTGGGCGGTGCTGGCGTCGAGCAGTTTCGGCGCGGCGGCGCCGAGGCTCTCGGCCAGGGCGACCGACTCCCGCGCCGCGGCGTCCGGCAGGCAGAGCACAACCAGGTCGACTTCGCGCATGAGCGAGCGGCGGGCTTCGGGGTCCTTGCGGGCTTCGGCGGCGGGGCTGCGCAGGTCCACCTGCGACAACGCCAGCAGGCGCTCGCGGATACCGAGCCCCGTGGTGCCGGCCTCGCCATCGATGAACACGCTCGCCTTCGCCATGTGCGGTCTCCTTCCGGGCGCATCGTCTGACCGACCGGGCGGAAAAAGCAAGGGCAACGGAGGCACAGGGACGACCGTCGCCGCGACGGCGGCCGGTATGGCAACGTCCCGCTCCGGCGCGAGGGCCGGAGCGGGCGGGTCGTCAACGCTTGGAGAACTGGAAGCTGCGGCGGGCCTTGGCGCGGCCGTACTTCTTGCGCTCCACCACGCGGCTGTCGCGGGTGAGGAAGCCGGCCAACTTCAGGATCGGCCGCAATTCCGGCTCGTAATGCGTCAGCGCGCGCGAAATGCCATGGCGCAACGCACCGGCCTGGCCGGAGAGCCCGCCGCCGACCACGGTGCAGAACACGTCGAACTGGTTGTAGCGGTCGGCCACCAGGAACGGCTGGGTGATCAGCATGCGCAGCACGGGCCGGGCGAAATACTGGCCGACGCGCTTGCCGTTCACCTGGATGTCGCCCTTGCCGGGCTTGATCCACACGCGCGCCACCGCGTTCTTGCGCCGGCCGGTGGCATAGGAGCGGCCGAACGCGTCGCGCTTGGGCTCGCGCTTGGGCTGGTCGGACGGCACCGCCGCGGCGACGGCGAGGTCCTTGAGGTCGGACAGAGTGCGGGTCTGCGGGCTATCGGACATCGTCTCAGACCCTCTTGTTCTTGGGATTGAGCGCGGCGACGTCGAGTGCAACCGGCGCCTGGCCCTCATGTGGGTGGGTGGCGTCCCGATACACATGCAGGTGCTTCATCTGCAGCCGCTGCAGCGGGCCACGGGTGATCATGCGCTCGACCGCCTTCTCCAGCACCGCCTCGGGGTGCGCGCTGTCGAGCCGCTGGCGGAGCGTGCGGCCGCGGATGCCGCCGGCAAAGCCGGTGTGCCAGTAGAACATGGTCCGGTCGGCCTTGTTGCCGGTGAGCTGGACCTTGGCGGCGTTGATGACGACGACATTGTCGCCGCAATCGACATGCGGGGTGAATTGCGGCTTGTGCTTGCCGCGCAGACGGTTGGCGATGATGACGGCGACACGGCCCAGGACGAGGCCCTCGGCGTCGATCAGCACCCAGTCCTTCTTCACCTCCGCGGGCTTCAGCGAGAGGGTGGTCTTCATGGGTCGCATCCTCAGGTGGGATCAGGGCGCGGCTTATGCCGTCCGCGGCCGGCAAGGTCAAGCGGTTTCATGTGGGGTAATATGATACCCCACACCTTTCACGCAGGAAACGCCGACGGAATCTCCGCCCCGCTACATCTGGCCGGGTTTGGCCTTGGCCGGCGGCGCCGCCGGAAAATCGCTCTCCCAACCGCCGCCGAGCGCCTTGTAGATCTGCACCAGGTCGGTCGAAACCGCGGTGGTGCTGTCGGTCAGTTGCTGCTCGGCCGCCAGCAGGTTGCGCTGCACGTCCAGCACTTGCAGGAAGTCGATCACGCCCTGGGTGTAGCGGTCGCGCGCCAGCCCGAGCGCGCGGCGGTTCTGCTGCACCGCCACCATCAGTTGGTTGCGCCGGCCCTGCTCGGCCTGATAGGCGGTCAGCGCATTGTCGACGTCGTGCAGCGCGCCGAGCACGGTGCGCTGGTAGGTCACCGCCGCCTCCTGCTGCTGCGCCCGGCGCAGTTCCAGCGTCTGCGTCAACCTCCCGCCCTCGAAGATGGGCAAGGTGACCGAAGGCCCGAACGCATAGGTGTTGGCGTGGCCCCAATCGGCCAGGTTGGCGAACTGCACACCCTGGATGGCGCCGCTGCCCGACAGCATGAAGCGCGGGTAGAAATCGCCCACCGCCACGCCGACATCGGCGGTGGCGGCATGCAGTTGCGCCTCGGCGCGGCGGATGTCGGGCCGCCGGCGCGCCAGTTCCGAGGGCAGCCCCACCGGCACCTGCGGCGGCACCGGGGGGATCGCCTTGGGCGCCCCGAGTTCGGCCGTGAGGCTGCGCGGCGGGTCGCCGAGCAACAGGGCGATGGCGTTCATCAGCGCCGCTTCCTGCGTCTGCAGCCCGGGCAGCAGGGCACTGACGGCGGCCACCTGGGCGGCCGCGGTGGCGACGTCGAGGTCGGTGGTAAGCCCGCCTTCCGCCCGCGCGCGCGTCAGGTTCAGGCTCTGGCGGTCGATGTCGAGGTTCTGGCGGGTGATGTCGAGGTTGCGCTGCACCCCGCGCAACTGCACGTAGGCGCGCGCCAGCTCGGCGGTGGCGGTCAGCAGGGTGTCGCGGCGGGCTTCCTCGCTGACCTCCATGCTGGCATTGGCGGACTCGATGCCGCGGCGCACACGGCCCCAGAAATCGAGTTCCCAGGTGGCGTCGAAACCGTACTGGAACAGGTCGTAGGGCTGGAACAGGCTGGTATTGCGCGGGGTGGCGGCCCCCGGCGAAAGCCCGTTGGCCTGGTTCTGCGCGCTGCTTCCGCTCAGCGAGAGCACGCCCTTGCGGCTGAGCCGCTGGCGCGTGTAGCTGGAATTGCCCCCGAACGACGGCAACGCCGCCGCCTCGGCCACGCCGACCGCCGCGCGCGCCTCCGCCAGGCGGATGCTGGCCACCCGCACCTCGAGGTTGGCGTCGGCCAGGCGCTGCTCCAGCCCGGTCAGCGTCGGGTCGTTGAACAGCGTCCACCAGCGCGGATCGACCGGCTCGGCGACGGGCTGGCTGAGCACGGGCGTCGCGGGACGACCCGCGGCGAACCACGACGCGGGCTTCCACCAGGCGTCCGGGCGCTCGAAATCCGGGCCGACCGTGCAGGCGCCGAGCAACAGCAGCACGAGCGGGACGGCGCGCATCGCAGGGGCAGGCATCGGCAAAGTGGGCAAACTCCCTCGACCCATGTCGTTACGGAAGGTGGCGAGCCACGTTGGCCACGCCGGATAGTTCCCCGCCAACGCCGGTATTACGTCTTGCGCGCGCCCCAGAATATCGGGAACGGCGCCTTCACCACATCGACCAGGTTGGTGCGCAGGGCGGTCGGGATGAACCACTGGCCGACCGGAATGTACGGCACCTCTTGCCATACCAGCAACTGGATCTGCTGGCAGATCTTCTGCTGCGCGGCGAGGTCGGGCGCGTCGAACCAGGCATCGCGCAGCGCCTCGATGCGGGGGCTGGTGGGCCAGCCGAACCAGCCGTCGAAGCCGTTGCCGCGGATGGGGAAATGGCTGGCCGGGGTGGCCACCGACAAACCCTCATAGGTGGTGCAGAACGAACTCCAGCCGCCCTTCTCGACCGGCTCGCGGCTGGCGCGGCGTTGCACCAGCGTACCGAAATCCATGCTGACATAGTCCACGTCCAGCCCGACGCGCTGGAACAGGTCGCGGGTCACCTGGCAGATCGCCTGGGTGGCCGGGTAGTCCGACGGCGCCATCAGCACCACCTTCTCGCCCTTGTAGCCGCTCTCGGCCACCAGCCGCCTGGCCAGCGCCAGGTCGCGCGGCGCGGTGAACACCTCCAGCCCGGCCTCGTTGGCCATCGGCAGCCCCGGGGTGAACACCCCGGCGGGGACATGGTAGAGCTCGGGCTCGGCCCCCATGGCCGCCTCGACGAACTCCTTCTGCTCCACCGCCGGCAGGAGCGCGCGCAACAGCTTCGGGTTGTTGAACGGCGGATGGATGTGGTTGAAGGCGATCATCGGCACCACGCCGACGGTGTCGTTGACCAGCACCTTCACGCCCGCGGCGGCGCGCAGCACGCTGAGCAGGTCGACCAGCGGCTGCTGCACCCAGTCCACCTCGCCCTGCTGCAACGCCGCCGTGGCGGTGGCTGGATCGGGCATGATGATCCACTCGACGCGGTCGAAATTGGCCACCTTGCCGCCGCTGGTGAATTCCGGCGCGACGTTGATGGGCTGGTATTTCTCCCAGCGCGCGTACACCGCCTTGGCGCCGGAGACCCACTCGTTCAGCACGAAGCGGAACGGCCCGCTACCGACATATTCCTTGATCTGGGTGAACGGATCGGTGCGGCTGATCCGCTCGGGCATGATGAAGCAGGTGTCGGTGCCGAGCGCCTCCAGCATGAGCGCATAGGGCTGCTTCAGGCGGATTTCGAAACGCTTGTCGTCCAGCACGCGCATCTCGTCGAGCCGCGCCAGCATGGCCTGGCCGAGGCCGCGCCGCTTGGCCCAGCGCAGGATCGACGGCACGCAGTCCTGCGCGCGCACCGGCTCGCCGTCGTGGAAGAGCAGGCCATCGCGGAGCGTGAACCGCCAGGTCAGGCGATCAGCCGACACTTCGTGCCCGGCGGCCATCTGCGGGCTGGGCCGGCCCCTGGAATTCTGGCCGTACAGCGTGTCCCAGATCATGAAGCCGTGGTTGCGGGCGATCGTGGTGGTGGTCCAGATCGGGTCCGGATTCTGCAGGTTGCCCTCGGGCACGAAACGCAGCAGGCGCGCGTTGCCCTGAGCAATCGCCGGCCGCGCCAGCGCCGCTGCCGCACCCGCGGCCAGGAAAGTCCTGCGTTGCATCCCGGGGTCCCTCCTCGATGACAGCCGCCATTCCTACACCGAACCGGCCCCGCCGCCGAGAGGCATGGTGGCGGTTGCCGATCGGCTTGCGGCGGGGCAGGGTGTGCGCAACGCGTGATGAACCGGAGGCGCCGCACATGAATACGACGGACAAGGTACTGGCCCGCATCGAGGCGAACTTCGCCGACGCCCAGGCGCGCTGGATGGACTGGCTGCGCATTCCCAGCGTGAGCGCGCAGCCCAAGCACGCCGCCGATTGCCGGCGCGCCGCCGAGTACGCCGCCGGCCAGCTCGCCGAACTCGGCTTCGAGGTGGGGGTGCGCGACACCGCCGGGCTGCCCTGCGTGCTCGGGCAGCACCCCGGCCCGGGCGGCGACGTGCCCCACCTGCTCTACTACGGCCACTACGACGTGCAGCCCGCCGAGCCGCTGGACCTGTGGACCCACCCGCCGTTCGAACCGACCCTGGTGGACGGGCCGCACGGCAAGCGCGTGTATGCGCGCGGGGCGGTGGACGACAAGGGCCAGGTGTCGATGTGGCTGAACGCCTTCCGCGCCTGGCACGCCGAGACGGGCACCCTGCCCTGCCGCATCACCGTGGTGATCGAGGGCGAGGAAGAGATCAGCAGCATCAACTTCAAGCCGTTCGTGGTGGCCCATCGCGAGGAACTGCGGGCCGATATCGCGGTGATTTCCGACACCGGCATGTGGGACATCGACACCCCGGCGCTGTCGGCCAGCCTGCGCGGCATCGTCTACCTGCAGGTGGAGCTGAAGGCGGCCAGCCGCGACCTGCACTCGGGCATGTACGGCGGCTCGGCGCTGAACCCGATCAACGCGCTGGCGACCGCGCTGGGGCAGCTCAAGAGCGCGGACGGGCGGGTGCAGGTGCCGGGGTTCTACGACGGGGTGCGCGACCTGCCGGCGGCGAAGGCCGCGCAATGGGCGGCGCTGGGGTTCGACGAGGCGCGCTACCTGGGCGATATCGGGCTGACCGTGCCATACGGCGAGGCCGGGCGCACGGCGCTGGAGCGGCTATGGGCGCGGCCGACCGCCGACATCAACGGGATATGGGGCGGCTACCAGGGGCCGGGCAGCAAGACCGTCATCGCTTCCGAGGCGGGCGCCAAGGTGAGCTTCCGGCTGGTGCCGGGACAGGACCCGAACAAGGTGGTGGCGGGGTTCAAGCAGTTCATGCAGGCGCGCGTGCCGGCGGATGCGAAGCTGACGTTCACGGTGTTCGGCTGCGGCACGGGGCTGGAAATTCCCACCGACAACCGCTTCGTGCAGGCCGCGGCCGCGGCGCTGGCGGCGGAGTACGGCAAGCCGGCGGCGATGATCGGCTGCGGCGGGTCGATACCGGTGGTGGAGACGCTGCTGCACGAGCTGGGGCTGGACACGCTGCTGATGGGATTCGGGCTCGACGACGACCAGGTGCACAGCCCGAACGAGAAATTCGAGGTGCGCTGCTTCCATAAGGGGATGCGCGCGCATGCGCGGCTGCTGGGGGCGCTCGGGGGGCAGGGCTAGCGGGGAGCGCGTTAGTTTCGATATCGTAACATTAACGGCACGGTTCGGCGCGGCTCAGGAGCGGCGGGTTTTTTCGACCATCCAGGGCAGCGGCTGCAACGAGGCGGTGGGCGGGCGGCCTTGCAGCCAGGCCGGCAGCTGCTCGCGTTTGGGGGCGGGCAGCCTGGGCCGGACGCGGCGAACGCGCGGCTGGCGGGGCTTGCGCGGCTTGCGCCGCTTGGGGGGAAGCACGGCGATGCCCAGCA
>CAIMEK010000962.1 GCA_903839965.1 uncultured Acetobacteraceae bacterium
CGAACCGGTCGATGAGCTCCAGCGGGTCGATCACGTTGCCCTTGGACTTGCTCATCTTGTGGCCGCGCTCGTCGCGCACCAGGCCGTGGATGCAGACGGTGCGGAACGGCACGTCGCCCCTGAAGTGCAGGCCCATCATCATCATCCGGGCGATCCAGAAGAAGATGATGTCGAACCCCGTCACCAGCACCTCGCCGGGATAGTAGCGCCCGAAGCGCCCAGCGCCGGATCACGCTCAACAACGCCATGTCGATCACTCCATGTACCCCCGCCGTTCGCAGCAGGGGGAGGTTCAAACATGGGTCAATTCTCAGTGGAAAATCCCGACCTTCCCGGGTCAGGTCTCAATGGAAATCAACACACCTTCGATCAATTCAAATGGATTAACGATATGATAATGTTGAAGGTCCCAACTATCGTCTAAACCTGCCGCCATTGACCACAGCCCAGCGACTATTATACAAGACGATATCTGTATTAATCGGACGACAAGCTGTCTCTTGTCACCCAATCGATCTTGAAAGAAACCAAATACCATCAACTCACAATTCCGAAAGGTTCGCTTTAATGTTTGGAGAGATTTTTCCGTGAATAATCACGCTCGAATCCTCGAAATCGTCGCGCCGCTGACGCTATAGCTGCGGCCGATCTCGGCAAGCGTTTCCTCGCCACGATCGCGCCGTTCGATCGCCTCGCGCCGCTGGTGCGGGGTGAGCTTGAACGGTCGGCCAAGACTCTGGCCGCGCGCCTTAGCGCGGGCGCGGCCTTTCCCGGTACGCGCACGGATCAGCTCACGCTCAAACTTCGCCAGACCGCCGAGGATCGTTAACATCAAACGGCCGTGCGCCGTGGTCGTGTCCGGTCAGGTGTCGCCGAGAGAACGGAATCCGGCTTGCTTGCCCGCGATCGTCGCCAGCGTGTTGAGAAGATCGCGGGTTGACCTGGCTAGCCGGTCAAGCCGCGTCACCATGACCACGTCGCCGTCGTCGAGCTGGTCGAGCGCGCGGCGGAGTTG
The DNA here is from genome assembly GCA_903839965.1 of uncultured Acetobacteraceae bacterium. Lineage (GTDB taxonomy): Bacteria > Pseudomonadota > Alphaproteobacteria > Acetobacterales > Acetobacteraceae > Rhodovastum. The sequence goes on from CAIMEK010000962.1 coordinate 1,016, forward strand.
GACCCGATCGGTCTTGGCCTCGCTCGCCACCTCGCGGAACACTTTGCCCGCGCCGGCGGACGTCAATGCCGCAACCTGCGCCTCGACGCTCTGGCCGTCTGTCGATGCCCGTGCATAGCCGTAGATCATACCGCCATTATGATGGCGACTTATGCAAAGGGAAAACCCTTTCCGATCAGCGGCCTAGCAGCGTGTCGGGTAACCGGGGCAAAACCCCGGGTGAACACGGAACGAACGCGGTTCATTCCGGCTTTTTCGGTCGAGAAATGGCGGATTTCTGCGACGACCGTTCCGTAGGCGGGCGTATGCTGCATCTGCTTGCCCGGGGTTTTGCCCCGGTTACCGAAGGGCGGGGTGGCTCGGAAGCGGTGATCGGCGACAAGCGAAGAGCGGTTCGCTTGTTTCCTAACGGGCACTTCGACCGCATATTCCTGCGCACCACCGGCTTTGCCACTCTCGATCGCCTGCTGCAGCGGCTGCACGCCAACAAGGCGGAGTTGCTGATGGTGCACGACCACCCGGAGATCCCGCTCCACACCAACGGCTCGGAGAACGATATCCGTTGCCAGATGACCAGGCGCCAGGCCAGCGGCGGCACCAGGACCGACATCGGACGTGACTGTCGCGACGCCTTCCTCGGCCTCGGCAAAACCTGCAAGAAGCTCTGCGTTTCCTTCTGGGACTATCTCGGCGTCGCCGGCGCCCCCGCCGTCCCCCGTCTCGCCGACCTCATCCGCTGCCGCGGCCAGCCCGCCTGACCAGCGGGGTTATGCTCCTGTTACCCTGCCTGGGCCGGGTCGTCGCCCCGGCGCCGGCGGCTCAGCTTGACAGCGTCCGGGTGCGCCTGTATTGCGCGCCGCTTATTGCTTCACGAACCAAGGCCGGTTTTCATGCGCATTCGCAACAGCCTCCGGGCGGCCAAGACCCGCGACAAGAACTGCCGCGTCGTGCGCAGGCGTGGCCGCGTCTACGTGATCAACAAGAAGAACCCGCGGATGAAGTGCCGCCAGGGCTGATCCGCCCGGCCGCTCCGCCTCGCCGTTTTTCCTGCTGACAAAGCTTGCCCCGGGGCCCTCCCCCGGGGCGTGCTTTGTCAGGCCGGGCCGCGGGGCCCTGGTTTACCCCCAGATGCCCGGAACGACCCAGGCCTCGATCAGCACCACCACGACCACGAAGGCCAGCAGCACCAGCGAGTAGCGCACGGTCCGGCGGAAGATTTCGGATTCCTGTCCGACCATGCCGGTGCCGGCGCAGGCGACCGCGATGGACTGCGGCGAGATCAGCTTGCCGATCACCGAGCCGAACAGGCTGGCCGAGATGGTCAGCATCGGATTGAGGCCGAGCTGCATGGCCGTCACCTGCTGGAGCTTGCCGAACAGGGCCGCCGAGGACGTGACCGACCCGGTCAGGAACACCCCCACATAGCCGATAATGGGCGAGAAGATCGGGAACAGCAGCCCGGTATAGAACGCGAACGCCAGGCCGAGGGTGAACGACATGCCGGAATAGTTCGCCAGGATGCCGATGCCGATGACCGACGCCAGCGTGATCAGGGCCCGATAGAGCTGGCGGAACGTCTTGCAGAATACCCGGGCCCCGGTGGCCGGGCTGATGCGCAGCACCGCCATGGAAACCAGCGAAGTCAGCAGCATGGCCGTGCCCGGGGCCGAGAAAAAGTCCATGCGGTAGGAGGCGGCATACTTGGTGGGCGCGGCGACAACCGGGGCCATCTGGTAGACCACGCCGTCGAGCAACGGCCAAGCCGGGACCAGGAAGAACCACTTGAGATCCTGGGCGACCCACGCCTTGAAGGCAGGCAGGCCCCAGATGACCATCATGACGATCAGGATGATGAACGGGCTCCACGCCTTCAGCACCTCGCCGGACCGGTAGCGAACGACCGTCTGCTGGCCGATCTCCATCTCGTTCGGGAAGCGCCAGATTGCGGCCGGCTGCCAGAACTTCAGGAACACGAACAGGCACAGCATCGATATCGCGGACGACAGCACGGCCGGGAGTTCCGGGCCGACATAGCGGCTGATGAAGAAGCTGGGGATGGCGTAGCTGATGCCGGCCACCAGGGCCGCCGGCAACACGCCCATGAGGTTGCGCCAGCCCGCCAGCACGACGATCATGAAGATGGGGATGACCAGGGCCAGGATGGTCATGTCGATGCCGATCGCGCTCGACACCTTCAGGCTGCTGACGCCGGTGACGGTTCCCATCATGATGGTCGGCACGCCTACCGGTCCGAAGGGCACCGGCGGCGTGTTGCCGACCAGGCAGATCAGGGCCGCCGGCAGGGCGGGGAAGCCCAGGCCCATGAGCATGGCCGCGGCAACCACGACGGGGGCGCCTTGTCCGGCGGAACCTTCCATGAAGGCGGAGAAACAGAACGCCACCAGCAATGCCTGCAAGCGCCGGTCATTGGAAATGGATGAAATGGAACTCTTGACGATCTCGAACTGGCCTGATTCGACCATCAGGTTGTACAGGAACACCGCCGTCAGGATGATCCAGCCGATCGGGAACAGGCCGTTGACCACGCCCAGCGCCGCCGCCGCGATGGCTGTGCCGATGGGCATCTGGTAGACGAGAACGGTGATGACGATCGTCACCAGCAGGGCCGAGCTTGCCGCCACGTGCCCCTTCATTCGCTTGATCGCCAGGGCCCAGAACAGGTACAGCACAGGAATAAATACTGCGATGGCGGTCAGGCCCAGATTGCCTCCGAGCGCCGAATAATTATGCATCCACTGCACGACGACGATTCCTTTCCTTGGCCTCTAGTTGCGATTGCCTTCGCATTTCAACTCGACAAAGCTGTGTTTCCAGGCCCACGCCATGTTCATGATCGCCGATGGATGCACCCGCTCCAACAACCCGCAGAACGGATAACGGACCTGTTCTTTCATCGGGTCAAATTCGGACCATGAACGATGCTTCGGTGTTGTTCTCGCCGCCTTCGGGTGGCCTGCCGCGGAATTCAACTCTCTCCAACATCGAAACCTGTTTCACTTCAACTGTATTTAGTTCGACAGCAACGATACGGCCGTTTCGAAACAGTGTCAAGGAAGTTGTCTGCGCACTTCGTAACGACATCGCCCGCCCCGGCGCAGCGGATCACGCCGCACACTGCGGGGAGCATCCCTGGCGATGCCGGCGCGATCGCCCATATTCCCGCCGGAGGATTCGCATGATCGCCCAGTTGCCGCCCCGCCAGGACGTGCTCGCCCGCCGCGACGCCATCGTCGCCGGCCTGCGCCGCCGGCTGCCCGCCGACGCGGTGATCGCCGAGCCACTCCGCCTGAAGCCTTACGAAACCGACGCGCTCACCGCCTATCGCCAGGTGCCGCTGGCCGTGGTGCTGCCCGAGACCACCGAACAGGTGGCTGAGGTGATGCAGTTCCTGCACCGCGAGGGGGTGCCGGTGGTGCCGCGCGGGGCCGGCACGTCGCTCTCGGGCGGCGCCCTGCCGATGCAGGACTCGGTGGTGCTCGGCCTGATGCGCATGAACCGCATCCTGGAAATCGACACCGCCGACCGTCTGGCGGTGGTGCAGCCCGGGGTAACCAATATCGCCATCACCGAGGCGGTGAAAGGGGAGGGTTTCTTCTACGCCCCCGACCCGTCGAGCCAGCTGGCCTGCATGATCGGCGGCAATGTCGGCATGAATTCCGGCGGGGCGCATTGCCTGCGCTACGGCGTCACCGCCAACAACCTGCTGGGGCTGCAGCTGGTCACCGCCGAGGGTAAGGTGATCGAGGTCGGCGGCCGCCACCTGGACGCCGCCGGCTACGACTGGCTCGGCCTGCTCACCGGCAGCGAGGGCCAGCTCGGCATCGTCACCGAGGTCACGCTGCGCATCCTGCGCGGCCCGGAAGGCGCGCGCGCCATGCTGGCCGGCTTCCGCTCCAACGAGGTCGCCGGCGCCTGCGTCGCCGCCATCATCGCCTCCGGCATCATCCCGGTGGCCCTCGAGTTCATGGACCGCCCGGCCATCCACGCCTGCGAGGCGTTCGCGCATGCCGGCTACCCGCTCGATGCCGAGGCCATGCTGATCGTCGAGGTCGAGGGCTGCCTCGCCGAGCAGGACGAGCTGCTCGGCCGCATCAAGGACATCTGCGGCCGCTTCGACCCGATCAGCCTGAAGGTTTCGGCCTCGGCGGAGGAAAGTGCGGCCATCTGGAAGGGCCGCAAGGGCGCGTTCGGTGCGGTCGGGCGGATCAGCCCGGACTACCTGTGCATGGACGGCGTCATCCCCACCAGCCGCCTGCCCGACGTGCTGCGCCGCATCGGCGAGATGAGCGCCGAATATGGGCTGCAGGTGGCCAACATCTTCCACGCCGGCGACGGCAACCTGCACCCGCTCATCATGTTCGACGCCAACGATCCCGACAGCTTCCACCGCGCCGAGCGGTTCGGCGCCGACATCCTGACGCTGTGCGTCAAGGTCGGCGGCTGCCTGACCGGCGAGCATGGCGTGGGGGGGGAGAAACGCGACCTGATGGGCGTGCAGTTCAGCGCGGCCGAGCTCGACCAGCAGCGCCGTATCAAGTCCGCCTTCGACCCGGGCTGGCTGCTGAACCCGTCCAAGGTGTTCCCGCTGCCGGCCGGGCCCGCATGAGCGCGCTGCTGGCGGCCGTACCCACCGACGAGGCGGGCGTGGTGACGGCGGTGTGCGCTGCCCATGCGGCCCACGAGCCGCTGCTGGTGCAGGGCAACGGCTCGAAGCTTTCCATGTTGCGGCCGGTGCAGGCGGCGGGCGGGCGGTCGGCGGCGGGGCGGACAGGCCTCTCG
>CAIMEK010000963.1 GCA_903839965.1 uncultured Acetobacteraceae bacterium
GGACGATCCCGTCGCCGCGTGGTTCGCCCGCGTCGGCGCCCTCTACGGCAACCTCGGCGCCTCCGCCCGCACCGTCTGAGTCAGTGCGTCGCGCCTTCGCTCACCCGTAGATCGGTCGCGTTCGCGCGGATCGCCGCGATCGCCACCTTCAGCGCCGTCACCATCGTCGCCGTCGCCATGCTGGGTTGGCCGGGATGGCGCGCGGCCTGCTCGGGCAGGGCCGGCAGGTGCAGGAACCCGGCGCGCATGCCCGGATACGCGGTGGCGGCGAGGTGCCCGAGCAGATACAGCGTGTGGTTGCACAGATGTGTGCCGGCGGTGTTGGAAACGCCCGCCGGCAGCCCGGTCGCCCGCAGCGCCGCCGCCACCGCCTTCACCGGCAGCGTGGCGAAATAGGCCGCCGGTCCGCCCTCGATCACCGGCACGTCCACCGGCCGCGTGCCGTCGTTGTCGGGAATGCGGAAATCGTTGACGTTGATGCCGACGCGCTCGACCGTCACCTCCGCGCGCCCGCTGGCCTCGCCGGTGGCGATCACCACGTCCGGGCGATGCCGCGCCACCGCCGCCCGCACCGCCTGCGGCGTGCGCGCATGCGACACCGGCAGGATCTCGGTGAGCAGCACGATATCGGGTGGCGGGTCCGCGGCGAGGCCCAGCACGGCCTGCATGGACGGATTGACGGAGGACCCGCCGAACGGCTCGAAGCCGGTGACGAGGACACGCAGGGCATTGGACGGGGCGCTCATGCGCGCGAGCATATCCCGCGCTGCCTACCCCTGGTAGTGCACCGCCAGCCACACCGCCGGCGGATCGGCCGAGGTCCAGGCCACCCGGTGGCGGACATGCGCCGCGATGGTCAGGTAATCGCCCGGCCGCAGTTGCACGCTCCATCCATAGGCGAATTCCAGCGTCGCCCCGCCCTGCAGCAGCGCCACCCATTCCGGCCCGTCCTGGTCGTACCAGAACCCCGGCGCGCTGGCGTGCCCGCAGGAGACGATGCGCTCGATGCGCACGCCGTCGCCCGCGGCCAGCGGCAGGATTTCCTCCTCGGCCCGCCCGGGCGGCACCGCCGCGAACAGATTGCCCATATGGCCTCCTTGCCGGCGCGCCAGTATAGCCGCGCGGCGCGTGGCGTGCGGTAACGGCGCGCAAGGGAAACGAAAGACTCCGCACCGGCCTGCATTCCGGTCTATCGTCGCGGCGGCCTTCAGCTTGCGAGGATGTCGCCATGTCGCCGTTCCGCCTTGCCGCCGCCCTGCTCGCCCTGGCGCTGCCCGCCCGGGCCGCCGACCTGGCGATGGGGGTGGGGGCCTTTCCGCTCTCGGTCGATCCGCAATTCTACAACGGCATCGCCGACAAGGCCCTGGCCGTGCATCTGTTCACCCGCCTGGTCGAGCAGCGCGGCGACCAGGCCGTCGAGCCCGGCCTGGCCACCGAATGGCACACCGCCGGCGATGCCGCCTGGGAGTTCACCCTGCGCAAGGACGTGACCTGGTCGGACGGGGTTGCGTTCACCGCCGAGGATGTCGCCTTCTCGCTGGCGCGCGCGCCGAATGTGCCGAACAGCCCGCTCGGCTACGCGCCGATGATGCGGATGGTGAAGAAGGTGCAGGTGCTCGGGCCCTATGCGCTGCGCATCGAAACCGGCACGCCGGCGCCGAACCTGCCGCTCGACATGGCCAATATCTGGATCGTTTCCAGGCACGCCGCCGAGGGCGCCGCCTCGAACGACTTCAACAGCGGCCGCGCCGCGGTCGGCACCGGACCTTACAAGCTGGCGCGTTTTGCCATCAACGAGCGGCTGGAAATGGAGCGCAACCCGGCCTGGCGCGGCCCGGCGCCGGCCTGGGAGCGGGTGAGCATCCGCTTCATCCCGCAGGACGCCTCGCGCACCGCGGCCCTGCTGGCCGGCGACGTGGACATCATCGACGGCCCGGGCGAGAGCGACCTGCCGCGCCTGCAAGCCGATCCGCGCGTGCGCGTGGTGTCCATCCTCGGCAACCGCTCGATCTTCTTCCTGCCCGACACGCGCGAGGGGCCGAGCCCGTTCATCACCGACGCCGCCGGCCACCCGCTGGCGCGCAACCCGCTGCACGACGTGCGGGTGCGCCAGGCGCTGTCGATCGCCATCAACCGCACGGCGCTCACCCAGCGCGTGCTGTCCGGCACCGTGCAGCCGATGGGCCAGTTCATGTGGCCCGGCGCCTATTCCTTCGCCGCCGACATTCCCGTGCCGGGCTTCGATGCCGAGGGCGCCCGCCGCCTGCTGGCCGAGGCCGGCTATCCGCAGGGCTTCCGCCTGAGCATCCACACCTACGGCGACCGGCCCGGCTTCGTGCCGGCGGCGCAGGCGGTGGCGCAGATGTGGTCGCGCGTCGGCGTGCAGACCGCGGTGGAGGCGGTGCCCACTTCGATCTTCCTGGCCCATGGCACCAAGCATGACTATTCGATGCCGGTGTTTTCCTGGGGCATCTCCACCGGCGAGGTCGGCTACGCGCTGGTCAACGTGTTCGAGCGCAAGGGCCCGGCGAACTGGGGCGCCTACGACAACCCCGAATACGAGGCGCTGACCGATCGGGCGCTGTCCACCATGGACGACGCCGTGCGCGAGCGCATGCTGATCGAGGCGACCAAGATGCTGGTGCGCGACGTGGCCTTCATTCCGCAGTACCAGATCATCAACTACTGGGCGTCGCGCAAGGGCGTCGTCTACGCCCCGCGCATCGACCAGCGCACGGTGGCGATGAGCGCGCAGCCCGAACCGTAACGTCTGGTTGCGCCCGAGCCTGGCCGGCTACTTCCCCATGACCAGATCCGGCAGGAACAGCGTAAGCGGCGGCCAGAGCGTGATCATCACCAGCACCACCAGCAGCGGCACCAGCCAGGGCAGGACGGCGCGCGCCAGCGTCTCGTAGCTGATCTCGGCGATGCGCGCCGCGACGAACAGCACCACCCCGATCGGCGGGTGGATCGTGCCGAGGATGAGGTTGAAGATCATCATGACGCCGAACTGCACCGGCGATACGCCGAAACTCACGGCCGCCGGAAGCAGGATGGGAACGAGGATCAGCAGCGCTGCCAGGGTTTCCATGAAGCAACCAACCAGCAGCAGCAGGAGGTTGCACAGCAGCAGGAACATCACGGGCGAGTGGATCAGCTCGACCATGACCGGCGCCGCCATCTGCGGAATGCGCGAGAGCGACATGCACCAGCCGAGCGCCCCCGCCACCATCACCAGGGCGGCGACCACCCCGGTCGTCTCGACCGTGTTGATGCAGATGTTCACCAGGTCGCGCGCGGAGAGGGTGCGGTAGACCACCAGCGCGAGAAACAGCGCGTAGGTCGTGGCGGCGGCGGCGGCCTCGGTCGGCGTGAACAGGCCGCTGAACATGCCGGCCAGCAGGATCACCGGCGTCAGCAGCGCGAGGATGCCGTCGCGGAACGACAGCCACAGCTCCCGCCAGCCCGGGAAGTGCTGGCTCGGGAAACCCTGGCGCTTGCCGATCACCGCCACCATTGCCATCAACGAGGCCGCCATCAGGAGGGCGGGGATGACACCGGCCAGGAACAGGCGGCCGACCGAAACATCGGAGGCCACGCCGAAGATGATCATGGGCAGGCTGGGCGGCATGATGGGGCCGATGGTCGCGGCCGAGGCGTTGATCGCCGCCGCGGTCTCCGGCCGGTAGCCGGCGCTCCTCATGGCGCGAATCTCGATCGCTCCGGTGCCGGCGGCGTCGGCCACGGCGGAGCCGGCCATGCCGGCGAACACGAGGCTGGACAGGATGCTCGCATGCGCATAGCCGCCGCGCATCGAGCCCATCACGGCGGTGGCGAAGCGCACGATGCGGTCGGTGATGCGCCCCGAGCCCAGCACGTTGCCCATGAAGATGAACAGCGGCGCGGCGACGAACGGGAACGAGTTCATCGCCTGCGCCATCTTCTGCGGCACGATGGTGGCCGACAGGTCGGAGATGAGGACGAAGGCCAGCGCCGCCAGCCCCATCGAGACGAAGATCGGCACGCCGCCAAGCAGGGCGAGCAGCCACACCGCGCCGATTTCAAGCATCAATGTGGTCAAGGCAACCGGCCCCCGACATCCGATGCGGCCGGACGCTTCAGGCGCCACAGCATGTCGGCGCCCGATTGCAACGCGATCGTCAGCCCCGCCGGGACCAACGGAAAATAGAAACACGCCATCGAGATCGGCAGCGTCAAGGCCTCAAGGCCGCTGTTCCTGAAGACCAGCACCATTCCCAGGCCGGCGGTGGCGGCGCCGAACAGCACCGCCGACAACTGGATCAGCAACTCGGTCGCCCACCACAGCCCGGGCGGCAGCAGGTTCTGGAAGAAGCGGATGCGCACATGCTCGCGCGAGCGGCTGGCCAGCATCCAGCCGGCCGCCGCCAGCCATGCCATCAGGAAACGGGACCCCTCGTCGGTCCAGATCAACGGCTCGCCGAGGCCGCGGGTGATCACCCCCAGCATGACGACCACCAGCAGGGCCACCAGCAGCGCGCAGGCGATCACCCGCAACGCGAGGTCGAAGAGACGCAGCACGATCAAGCCGTCAGGCCGCGAGAACCTTCTCCCACAGCCCCTTGCCCCACTTCGCTTCGAAGCGGACCGGCATCACGGCGATCACCGGTTTGCGGAAGCTTTCGATGTCCGGCTTGATCACGGTCATGCCGCCCTTGGCGAACGTGTCGGCAAGTCCCGCCTCCTGCCGGACGATCTCGTCGTCCTGTTCGCGGCTGTGCTTCGCGATCGACGCCTTGAGCATGTTCTGCTGCTTGACGTCGAGGCTCATCCAGGTCCGCTCGTTGATCATGATCGGGCGCGGCGTCATGATGTGCGCGGTCAGCACCAGGTATTTCTGCACCTCGTTGAACTTGCTCGCCTGGATCGTCGGCAGCGGGTTCTCCTGGCCGTCCACCGCACCCTGGCTCAGCGCCAGGTAGAGTTCGCCGATGTTGAGCGGGGTCGGCCGCGCGCCCCAGGCTTCCGCCATGACGCGGAAGGTGTCGACTTCCGGAATGCGCAGCTTGAAGCCCTTCATGTCGTCGGCCGTATGGATGGCGCGCGAGCCGGAGGTGACGTGGCGGGTGCCGTAGTAGGTCGCGCCGATCATCCTGAGCGAGCGCTCGGCGATCAGCTGGTTGACCATGGGCTCCATCAGGGGCGCGGCCAGGGCGCGACGGATGTGTTCCGGATCGCGCCACAGGTATGGCGCCTCAAGAATGGAGAACGGCGTGACGAACTGGCCGAACTGGGCAGCGCCTTCGTCCACCAACTGGATGGCGCCCGAGGAGGCCGATTCGATGAGGTCGCGCGACGAGCCGAGCTGGCCGGATGGAAAGGTCTGGATGTCGATGGCGCCGCCGCTCTGTTCCTTCACCTCGGCCGCCACTTTGTTCATCATGGCAACGCCGGGATGGTTGACCGGTAGCACGGTCGCCCAGCGGATGACCGTCGCCGCCTGGGCTCGCCCGGCAATGGCAAACACGGAGGCGCCCGCGAGCGCGGCGCGTCGGGTCATGCGGATGGTCATTGGATGCTTCTCCCTGCGACGACTGTCGGCCGACTGATTACGGATTCATCATAGTGCCCGCCTGCCGGTCGGGCCAGCCGCGTTTTTTCGCTCCGGGTCAGCGGGCAGGCGCGGCATTGTCTGATGTCATCCGGTTCCATGAGCCGGCCGCGGCGCCGCGCGTCGCGGGTGCGGTTGCACACCCGCGACGGTGCTGGAAATGGCTTTGGGATCGGCGACTCAGAGCCAGTGGGCGGGCAGCCAGACCCAGGAGCCGCCCTGGTTGGTCCAGTAGCCGTCCTGCCACTGCGTGCCATGGCCGGCGCGCGGCACCCAGGCGCCCTCCCGCCATAGATACGTGCTGCCGCTCCAGTCCCAGTGGCCGGGCTGCCAGATCAGCGGCTGCTCGGAAACCGGCGGCTTGGGTATGATCTCGACCGGAATCTGCGGGGCTGGATTGGGCGCCGCCACCTCCCGGGTGGCGCTGACGCAGCCTCCCAGCAGCAGCAGGCCGGCGGCCGAACCGGCCAGAACAAGGTGGCGGCGTGTAGCTATTTGCATCGTCGATGACCTCCTGTGTCCCGGACGCGAAATCATGCCACGGGTTCCGTGCCTGTCAGCGCGGCGGTGGGCGAGGTGGCGGCGGCCAGCAGGGCGGCCGAGCGCGGCAACAGCTGGTCGAGGAATACCGCGGCCGCCGCCCGCACGGAAGCCGGCGCGTCGGCGCGGCCAAGCGCGCGCGCGCACAGCCAGCCGGCCGTGACGGTGCCGACCAGGCCGAGGAAGGGCGTCGCGCCGGCCTCGGCATCGCGCCTTCCGGCCTGACGCAACCACGCCGCCGCCGCGCGCGCGTGCCGCACCGCCTCGCGCAAGGCC
>CAIMEK010000964.1 GCA_903839965.1 uncultured Acetobacteraceae bacterium
GATGGCGGGCTACCACCAGTTCCACGCCGTCAATGTCGCCGTCGAGGAAACCCTGCGCGCCGCCCGCGCCGCCGCCGGTTTTGGAGAGGCGCCGGGCCGGTTCGACGACGGAAGCCGCCCCGGGGGCGCGCCGGGCGACCGGCGCATCGGCGTGGTCTGGCACACACAGGGCTCCGGCAAGAGCCTGAGCATGGCGTTTTATGCAGGCCGTGCGATTCTGCACCCGGCGATGGCGAACCCGACCATCGTGGTGCTGACCGACCGCAACGACCTCGACGACCAACTGTTCGCCACCTTCGCTCGTTGTCGTGACCTCCTGCGCCAGCCGCCGGTGCAGGCGGCCGATCGCGCCGATCTGCGCGCGAAACTCTCGGTTGCCGTGGGTGGCGTGGTATTCACGACGATCCAAAAATTCTTCCCCGAGGAGAAGGGCGACCGTCATCCGGTGCTGTCGGACCGGCGCAATATTGTGGTGATCGCGGACGAGGCGCACCGCAGCCAGTACGATTTCATCGACGGCTTCGCGCGGCACATGCGCGATGCCTTGCCGCGTGCCTCGTTCATCGGCTTCACGGGGACGCCGATCGAGAAGACCGATGCCAACACCCGCGCGGTATTTGGCGACTACATCAGCGTGTACGACATCCAGCGCGCCGTCGCCGATGGCGCCACGGTGCCGATTTACTACGAGAGCCGGCTGGCCAAGCTGGAGCTCAAGGCGTCCGAGCGCCCGAAGATCGACCCGCAATTCGAGGAAGTGACCGAAGGCGAGGAGGTCGAGCGCAAGGAAAAACTCAAGAGCAAGTGGGCGCAGCTTGAAGCCGTGGTTGGCTCGGAGAAACGTATCCAATTGGTCGCCCGCGATCTCGTGGACCATTTCGAAGCCCGCATCGGTGCCATGGAGGGCAAGGCGATGGTGGTGGCCATGAGCCGCCGCATCGCTGTGGATCTGTATCGAGAGATCGTGGCTTTGCGGCCGGCCTGGCGCAGCGATGATGACGAACATGGCGTGCTGAAAGTGGTCATGACGGGGTCGGCCTCCGATCCGTTGGGATGGCAGCAGCACATCCGCAACAAGCCGCGGCGCGAGAAGCTGGCGGACCGGTTCCGCGATGCATCGGACCCGTTCAAGATGGTGATCGTGCGGGACATGTGGCTGACAGGCTTCGATGCTCCGAGCCTCACTACGATGTACGTGGACAAGCCGATGCGCGGGCATGGACTGATGCAAGCGATCGCTCGCGTGAACCGCGTGTTCAGGGACAAGCCCGGCGGGTTGGTGGTGGATTACCTGGGCCTTGCCGATGAATTGAAGCAGGCGCTGGCGACTTACACCGAGGCCGGCGGCACCGGCAAGACGGCACTCGCCCAGGCCGAGGCCGTGGCGCTGATGCTGGAAAAATACGAGGTATGCCTCGGGCTGTTCCACGGCTTCGACTGGTCGCATTGGGTGGCCGGCTCCGCGGCGCAGCGGCTGTCGCTGTTGCCAGCCGCGCAGGAGCACATCCTGGCGCAGGAGGATGGAAAGAAGCGGCTTCTGCAGGCGGTAACGGAACTGTCCCAGGCGTTCGCGCTCGCGGTGCCGGACGACGAAGCACTGCGGATCCGGGACGATGTAGGCTTTTTTCAGGCCGTTCGTGCGGTGCTGGCCAAGAGTGCGGCCGGCGAGCGCAAGACCGACGAAGAACTCGACCATGCCATCCGGCAGATCATCTCGAAGGCAATGGTGTCCGACGAGGTCGTGGACATCTTCGCCGCGGCCGGGCTGAAAAAGCCGGACATATCCATCCTGTCCGACGAATTCCTGGCCGAGGTGCGTGGCATGCCACAGCGGAACCTCGCGGTGGAACTGCTGGAGAAGCTGCTGCGGGGAGAAATCAGGGCGCGGTCGCGGCGCAACGTGGTGCAGGCGCGATCGTTCGCGGAAATGCTGGAGCAGGCCCTTCGGCGGTATCAGAACCGTGCCGTCGAAACGGCCAAAGTCATCGAGGAACTGATCGAGCTCGCCAAGGAGATGCGCCAGGCCGGACAGCGCGGTGAGGAGCTGGGGCTGGGCGAGGACGAGGTAGCCTTTTACGACGCGCTGGAAACCAACGACAGCGCGGTCAAGGTGCTTGGCGAACCGACGCTCAAAGCCATCGCCCGCGAACTGGTGGCGACCGTGAGAAAGAATGTCACCATCGACTGGATGGTACGAGACAACATCCGTGCGCAACTGCGAGTGGTGGTGAAGCGAATCTTGCGGAAGTACGGCTACCCGCCAGACAAGCAGGAAAAGGCGACGCAGACCGTCCTGGAACAGGCGGAAGTTTTGTCGGAGGCTTGGGCTGTCGCATGAGTGTGTTGGTAAGGACCTGACAGAATGATGGCACCGCCAGCACAGGCGAAGTTCTGCCACATCGTCCACATGGACCAGGCGATATCAATCAGAGAATGGCAAGGTCTCGCCCCCAGGAGAACTGCCGGGCCACTCCGCCACATCTGCATCGGAGCATGTTTTGGAGTCGTATTATGTTTGTGCCCACAGGCTATTTTGTCATCCGCGACGCAATATCTAAACTGCTACAAGAGCACCATTCTGGAAATACGGAGACCGTGCTTCTCAGCGCTGACGATGATAGCGATAGGACCGCCCGGTGCGAAATTGGTGTCGCTCTGGCGAGCGGTGGCTTGCGGTGTGCCGGGATATTAGAGGATGGCCGAATTGCCTCAATTCCGAGTGAATTTTGGCGTACCTTGAACTGCAAGCCTGTCATATTCGAGAATAAATTAATAGATCGCATTGAACTACCAATGTCTGGGGGCACTTGCTCAAACGTCGTCCCCATCGTCTTGGCGAAAGATTTTCAGAGCTATTTTAAGTGTCAGGGGCATTTTGCTTCACCGAGCGTATGGCTGTCTGAGTGGAGAGAATCGCCGACAAGCATGACCCAAGGGGAACTTGGCGAGAAAGCTACCGAACCAGACCAAGCAATACTTGAAAAATCGACATCTGCGACACGTACTGGCCGCCCACCCAAGCACGATTGGGATGCATTCTGGATTGAGGTTGCACATTTTGCGGCTAAAAATGACTTGATGCCGGAAGATCGTGCCGAACTGCAGCAGCACATGGAGAGGTGGGCTGTCGGCGCCGCGCCTAACGATCCCATGGACAGCACGACCATTCGCCGCAAGCTGCAAAGTCTCTTTGCTCGACGCGCGCCGAAGTAGCTTTCGCGCGCTTCCACGCGGTTTCGCTTTCGACCTTTCGGCGGCTGTCCATAGTTTCCGCGGCACCCCAGTGCACTTGGAGGTGCCGAAGTGGACGTTTCAGCTCGTGCCAATGGTGCCCATGCCCGCCGCAAGCCGGCTTACGTTCCCGATGATCCGCTGCTGACCGCTGGCGAGGCCGCGACCGAAACCGGCCGCGCGCTCTCGACGTTCTGGCGTGACGTGCGCACCGGCCGGGTGCCACCTGCCTACTACGTCACACCGAAATCCCCGCGTTGGCGGCGGTCGGAATTGCGGGCTGTGGTGGAGTCATGCCGCGCTCCGGCGAAGGGAACCGCATGATGAGCGCCGCCCTGACGCCGGCCACGATGCCTGCGGTCCCTCCGCCGTCGGAGCCGCTGAAGAAGCTGCGGCTGCTGAAGAAGATCATCCCCTACAGCGAGCGCAAGCTGCGCGACATGGCCGCGCATGGGGAGTTGCCAGCGGTTCGGATAGGCCATCGATACTTCTATCGGGAGTCAGAGATAAGGACCTGGCTCGACGGCCTGTCCGAGCGCCCCCAAGGGGCCGGTTTGAATACCGGATAAGTCAATGACCAAAGCATAACCCAATCGATCTGATAAATAGAGTGGGGTATGCTTGCCCTATATGCCGATTAGCACCTATCATGCCGAACACCTAGGAGGATGACATGGATCTCGATAAATCTCTAGTTAATTCTTCGGTTCAACTGCCGTTCAGCGTCGCCGACGCACGCCGTGCGCTCCCGACATCGGGCCTTCCCCTCAAGCAGCAGTTGGCCCTCGGCAGCGCGCTCACGGGCATCGCGCGGATCTGCGGCGTGATTGAGCCTGCCCAGGAAGAAGCACTCATGCTCGAGTGCGCCAGCCTCAACCGGAAGATCTACGCCAAGCCGGCTTCCAACTTTGGTTTCACCACCCATCGGCACGCCAGGATCATCTCTCTGACTCGCAAGCTCATGCGGCATTTCGGCCTGCTTGCGCCGGAGAGCCGCGGGTACGCGGAACTCACGCCGGAATGGCAGGCCGTTCACGACAGGCTCAGCAGGTACCGGGCCTTCGCCCTGATCGGTTTCATGGTGTTCTGCTCGCGGCACGGGATTGCTCCGGGGGAAGTCGGCTCCGAGACGCTCGCCCGATATGAGGCGTGGTGTCTGACCTCTACGCTGTGCCGGGATCCGGTTGGGCTGGCCCGCAATACCGCCTCGAACTGGAACTGGGCCGGAAAGCACGTTCCCGACTGGCCGCAGACGATACTCACCCGGCCCGGCATGCGCGACCAGTTCACCCGCAGCCTGGACTGGTACCACCCCGACTTCCAGGTCGATGTCGCGCGCCTGGTGGCCCATATGAGCATCAGCGACCACCAGGATCTCTACGCCGCCCTCGGCACCCAGCCGACCGACCACCGCCGCAAGGTTCGCCCTCACCGCAAAGCCCGGCCCCGGACCATACAGACCAGGATCTGGCAGATCCTGGTTGCCTTGGCCGCACTCGAAAGCAAGGGCTACGACACGGCCAATTTCAGGAGCCTGCGCGACCTGGTCGAGTCGCTGGACGCCGTCCGCGGCGTCATCCTCTTTCTTCGCGAGCGTACCGGGCAGACCAAGAGCACCTACATCGCCGGCGTGATCGAGGCGCTGCGCCAGGTGGCGAAGTACCACGTCGGATCACCCGACGACGTTGTGGATGAGATCAGTCGGCTTGTCGGCATCTCCCGACCGGACCTGCAGGGGCGCATGAACCCCAAGAACGAAGCTCGACTACGGGCTCTTATCGCTCAGCCCACCCGGGCCTTCTTGATCACCCTGCCTGATAAGCTCGTCAAGGACGCCCAGGAGATTGAGAAACGGTCGCAAGAGCCAAACCGAAGGGGCCGCCAGCCGCCGCACTTGCGTATGCAAGGAGTGGCCCGACTGGTTGCCTACGCGACCGCACTGGAGATCCTGCTCGCCTTCGCTATGCGCGGCAACAATCTCGCCAAGCTGGACCTGGACACCAACCTGCAATGGATTGAGCGGCGCCGCGGTCCCAGCCACATCTTCCTTTACGCGGAGGGCACCAAGAACGAAGTCACGATGCAGATGAAGTTGCCCGAGCGTACGTCGGCGATGATCGACCTGTACTTGACCCGCTACCGCCCGCTCCTCGCCGACCCCGCCAACCGGTTCCTTTTTGTCGGGCCTGGCCTAAAGCAACGCTCCCGGCACGAGTTGACGCTTGGGCTCGCCAATCTGATCACCCGCGAACTCGGCACCCCGGTGAACGTCCACCTGCTCAGGGCCTTCGTTGGTTGGGTTTACCTGAATCGGCACCCCGGCGCCTATGAGGTCGTCCGCCAGTTGCTGGGCCACAAGAAGGTCGAGACCACAATCCGCTTCTATGCCGGGCTGGAATTGGATGCAGCCGCGGAGGCACTCGACGCGGTCATGATCGGCGAGCGCGAAGAGGCGGCCCCCTACGTGGCCGCTGCCGCCCGGTTTGGCCCCCGCCGGCGCACTCGGCGCGCGCCGGCCAGCAGGCTGACCCACCCGTCACAGGAGGCGCCGTCCGATGCACACTGATGCGCCCTCCGCCTGCCCCTGCCTTGTGCTGAAGCCTGAGGCGTGGCCCGCTGGTGACCTAAAACTCTGGCTGATCGGCCTGTCGTCCCATAACGACCTATACGGGTCGTGGTATGCGGGCACATTGAGCGCCATCACCATCCGCAATGCCGCGCGAGCCCATGGTCGGTGGCTCTCCGTATTCGGCGCCGCCGGCGACCTGGACCCGGCTGCGGCACCCGGAGCAAGAGTCACTCCGCAGCGGGTGCAGTTCTTCGTCGACCAACTCACCGCCGCCGGTAACTGCGACAACACGATCGCGACGAGGCTGTGGGACCTGCGGACGGCCTTGATGATCATGCAACCGCAGCTCGACTTTGCTTGGATCACCGCCCCGGGCGGCACGGATCTCCGCGCCCTGCTCCGCATCGCGCCCAAGCGCAAGCCCGTCCGGTCGTCGGCCGAACTGTTTGAATGGGGCCTTCGGCTGGCCCGCGATGCTCGCGAGCAGTCGGATCCGGTGGTGCGTGCCGTGCGATTCCGCAACGGTCTGATGGTCGCTCTCCTCGCCATGCGGGTCCCCCGGCAGCGGGCCGTCACCGCGCTCGATGCTGACATGCGCGTGACCAAGGTCGGCGACCGCTACCGGGTGCTGAACATTGAGTCTGATATGAAGGGCGGGCGGCGTATCGACCTGCCGGCACCGAAACGCCTGACGCCATGGATTGACGAATACCTAGACGTGCACCGGCCCGTGTTGCTGGGTGGACGCCAGCACAATGCATTCTGGGTGGGACAAGACGGGAACCCGCTGAAGCAGCGCGGCATCGAGGGGGTCATCCGCCGCGCCACAATGAGGGAGTTCGGGCGCGCATTCGGCACGCACTGGTTCCGCCATTGCTTCGGCACCAGTGCGCCCCTCGCGGCGCCTCACCTGCGGGCAGCCCCGGCCGCCGTTATGGGAAATTCCCCAGCGGTAGCAGAAAAATCTTACAATCAAGGCAACCTAACTATCGTAGCTGAGATGTACCACGAAGTTCTTGACCTAGAATATCAGGATGCGTTGCAATACATACACAAATGACCTAATGATATACTTGAATACTGGAGTAAGAAGAACATCTATTATACGCAGATACGAATAGTTGACCTTCCTTTCCCTCACGATATTTGATCTTTTGCCGATCATGCTCGTGCACCATGCCGTCTGCCGCGGCGGGCATCGCTCGATCGCGAGGGGGGAAATGGCAGGTCACGTTTTTGGAGATCCTTCAATGTCCGATCGCTCCGCGGCCCAGACCAACACGGTCGGGCCGCCGAACACTCACGCTCCTGACGCGGATCGCAACGGCGGGGTGGCTCCGTCTTCTCCTGCACCCGAAGCCGCCGCGGCCATCGCCTCGGCGCGCTCGGCCAGGCTGCGCGAGAACCTCCTCTGCCTGATCGCGGAGCGAGGGTTGACCCTTGCTCAGCTCGCACGCAGGAGCGGCATGCCCACTGCCAATGCCCTCTATAATTTCACCAACGGCCGCACCGCCGGTCTGTCCCAGCAGACGTTGGAGCAGATCTGTAATGCCGTCCCCGGCATTACGATCGACGAACTCGTCGGCCGGACGGCAAGAAGGGCTGGCCGTCATGCTGGCCCTCAGGCAGTCCCGACCAGATCGGGCCAAACCGCTGCCTACCGAGCCGTGGCGCTAGCACTCGACAAGTTGTCGGGTTCGCTGACGGCACTCAGCATCGTGCTCGATGCCGCCGGCAATGCAGCCGCCGAGGCCACCCAGTGCGCCAAGGTACTGCTGGCTCTCGAATAACGAACAATCAGGCCCCCACCCGTTCAGGGTGGGGGCCTTTTGCGTCCCGGGTGCTGACGATCCAGGGATCCTACGCGACACTCGATCAGATCCGCGTATACGTGGTTGGTTGGTATCGCCCGGATTATTTTGGCCACAGCCTCCCCGTCACGCCGTTCAGCGCCTGCTGCCGACTCCTTCCACCGTGCGCGGACGCGCCTTCACGCCGCGGTCTCTGTCGCGGCGACGATGCGTTCCGCCGGCCGGTAAACCCCACCGCGCGCCATCAACGCCCATGCGATGCGTTCTGCCGCATATGCCCTATGCGGGATCAATGGTGTTCCAACCGCCCGCCGGAGCAGTCGACCTGCGCGATTGGTCGCAATGGTGGACCTTTCGACAGGACGATCAGGCAGTCATCACTGTCGGGGCTGGGGAAGGGGCGGCCGACCTCGTGCTGGTGGGCTACGATCGCGAGCACCGCACCGCCGTCGGCCGCGGTCATCATGTCGTCATCATGTCGTTGGGTGAGAGCCGTGGCGGCGGATTCCTTGTCGCCCATGCAGGGGTGCCGCCGGTCAGCGCCAGCCCCAGTTGGCGCGCGCCAGGAACAGCACTCCGGCGTTCCAAGTCAGGCATATCGCCAGCGCCAGCAGCAGCGAGAGATTCGCTCCCCACGGACGCGCCGTCACCCCCAGCACCATCGCCGCCACCGCCATCCCGAACAGCCCCGGCAACGTATTGACCATCACCGCCGCCGCTGCGGGACCGCCAAGGCGCGGGTGCAGCAGCAGGGCGAGTCTGGTCAACACCACAGGCGCCAGCGCCAACTCCCCAGCCGCACCGGGGCCGAGCAAGCGGCCCGCCACGATCACCGAGGCAACCAGCAGCATCGCCGCCGCGGCCCGCGCCGGTATGTCCCAGGGCGAGGAGCGAACCTCTCCGATCGGAGCCGCGCGACGCCAGCGAGTCACGAGACGTAAACAGACGACGTAGATCACGGTCGTTGCCAGCGCGGCCGCGCCCAGCCCTGGTGCGACGGCGCGCAGCACCGTCACCATGATGGTCCAGGTGATCAAAGCAGCCAGCGTGCTGGCGAGACCCCCACGCTTTTGCGCCAGCGCACCGTAAACCACGATAAAGCCGGCGGAGGCGGCGAGTGAAGCCAGGCTCGCCGGAACACTCGCGGCGATGAAGGCTGCGCCATGCTCGGCAGCAAGGAAGACGTAGGCCGGTCCCGATGAAACCGGCAGCGACGCCACAACGGCTCCGAGCAGTGGGCCCGCCCGCTCGACCACCAGACACGTCGTTACAACGATCGCCGCCGTGGTTGCCATCTTGACGGCAAGCGCAATCCACTCCGTCTCCACCAGTTTCTCCGGCGCCGGTTGCGAGCGGCTTTGTCGTGGCTCACCGGAAGGGTGACGGACCGCGCGATCAAAGGGCGCGGCGACTTATACATCGTGTCAGATCGCGCAGAAATGGCTTTGGTCGGTTCGGGCGCTGCCACGCGGGATACCGATCAGCTACCAACGGGATAGACAACATGCTGCACGGATCGCCTCGCGTGCGCACCATCTCGCGCTTGTCCGGCCGGTGGGCATGATGCCATCCTGTCGTCGTCCTGCCTCCGAACCAGTGGGGATCGCATGCCCTATCACCATGATCTAGCCGGTACCCGATACGCCTTCCCGGACCTGAAGACGCTGCTCGCCCGCGCTACCCCACACCGCTCGGGCGATGTGCTGGCCGGCGTCGCAGCCACCTCGGCCAGCGAACGTGTGGCCGCACAGATGGCATTGGCCGAGCTGCCCCTGCGCACACTGTTGGATGAGCCGATCATCCCCTATGAGGACGATGACGTCACCCGGCTAATTCTCGATCACCACGACCATGCCGCCTTCGCTCCCATCGCCCACCTCACCGTGGGCGGGTTCCGCGATTTCCTGCTGGGCGAGGCTTCCCCGGAGATCCTGGCGGGCCTGCGCCCCGGCCTCACGCCCGAAGTGACGGCCGCAGTGAGCAAGATTATGCGGCTGCAGGATTTGGTCGCAGTGGCCGCGAAGTGCCGCGTTACCTCGGCGTTCCGCAACACCATCGGCCTACCCGGGCGGCTCTCGGTGCGGCTGCAACCGAACCACCCGATCGACGACCCGCATGGGGTGGCTGCGTCCACCCTCGACGGGCTGTTGCTCGGCGCGGGCGATGCGGTAATCGGGGTCAACCCGGCCACCGACAGCGTCGCCTCCACCATCACCCTGCTGCACATGCTCGACGCGGTGCGCGACCGTTACGCCATCCCCACCCAGATCTGCGTGCTGGCCCATGTGACCACCTCTCTGCGTTGCATCGAGCTCGGCGCGCCGGTGGACCTGGTGTTCCAGTCGATCGGCGGCACCGAAGCCACCAACCGCTCCTTCGGCATCACGCTCGCGCTGCTAGCCGAAGTGCGGGAAGCAGCGTTGGCGTTGCGGCGCGGCACGGTCGGGCAGAACGTGATGTATTTCGAGACCGGCCAGGGTAGCGCCCTCTCCGCCGACGCGCATCACGGGGTTGACCAGCAGACGATCGAAGCGCGCGCCTATGCGGTGGCGCGCACCTTCTCGCCGCTGCTTGTCAACACGGTCGTCGGTTTCATCGGCCCGGAATATCTGTACGACGGGAAGCAGATTATCCGGGCCGGGCTGGAAGACCACTTCTGCGGCAAGCTGCTCGGCCTGCCGATGGGCGTTGACGTCTGCTACACCAACCATGCCGAGGCCGATCAGGACGACATGGATGTGCTGCTGACACTGCTGGGCGTCGCTGGTGTCACGTACGTTATGGGCGTGCCCGGGGCGGATGACGTGATGCTGTCGTATCAGAGTACCTCGTTCCACGACGCGCTTTATCTGCGGGGCGCGCTCGGTTTGCGGCCTGCGCCGGAATTCGAGGCATGGCTTGACCGGATGGGAATCGCCGCGGTGACGCCGGAACGCATCCCGGCGAAATTGGCGCCCGGACTGGTGGGGTTGGCGTGACCGCCCCAGTGTTTTGGCGCGACCTCCGCCGGTTTACTCCGGCACGGGTAGCATTGGGACGGGTCGGCAACGGGTTACCCACCGACGCATACTTGGCGTTTCAGGCTGCCCAGGCAGCCGCCCGGGACGCCGTGTATGCCACCTTCGATATTCCTGCTCTCCAGGGTGCCCTGCAGGAAGCCGGCCTTGTGGCCAGCGTAGTGCACAGCGCCTGCCCAGACCGGCTCACGTTCTTGCTTCGCCCCGATCTCGGCCGTCGCCTGCGCGACCCTGCCGGACTACCGCTGGCCCCGGGCTGCCTCGCCATCTTGCTGTGCGACGGGTTGTCGCCCACTGCCGTGCAACGCCACGCCCCACCGCTGCTCGCCTGCATGGTCGGACGGCTGGAGCGTATGGGACCGGTCCTTATTGCCGCACAGGGACGGGTCGCTCTGGGCGACGACGTAGGAAGAGCGGTCGGCGCCGAAGCGGTGTTGGTGCTGATCGGCGAGCGGCCCGGCCTGACAGCGCCGGACAGCCTCGGCGCCTATCTTACCTGGCAGCCGCGGAACGGCCGTACCGACGCCGAGCGCAACTGCGTGTCCAACATACGGCCCGACGGGCTGCCGCCCGCGGCGGCAGCGGACAAGTTGCTATGGCTTATAGCGCGCATGCGCGAACTGCGGTTGAGCGGCGTCGGGCTGAAGGATGACCGGCCTGCCCAGGGTCAGGACAGGTCGATCCCGGTCATCAGCACTTAGCCTACCCACGGATCCGTCGCCTCTACCTCGACACACTGGAACAAATCCTCCCAGATCAAACGAAGGACCATGATTTACGAGGATTGCTTCCAGCGCCCGAACAGGGCTCGGACTCACAACTCTTCTTCATTCATTTGGGCCTGCCGATGCCCGGCGTCGAGATCGACAAGCTTCGGGTGGACTTCAGCGCGATCTCCCTCTGTACCGGGGCCTATCTGGTGGAAGCTCTGCGGGCCGGCGTCGAGCCCGAAACACGCGGACAGGTCGAGGCGGCTACGCGCAGACTGTCAGTTGGGCCGTGCCGCTGCAGCGCAGAAGACAAACTATTCGCATGGATCGCCGATGCCAGCACAGGATTGCTGGCGTTCTTCGCGCGCGGCATGGCCGCCGTTCGCACCGCTGTGGCTGCCGCCATTTGCGACCCCTGGTCCAACGGCCAGAGGGAGGGTCAGATTACCAAACTCAAGCTGCTCCGCCGCCGGTTGTACGGCCGCGGCAACCTCGACCTTCTGCGTGCGCTGCTCGGGGCAGCCAACTTCGCCATGCACGAAATCCGAGTGACGGCCCAAAGCTGGCCCCCGGGGGGTCGTGCGCGGAACGCATGAGGGATTTCTATGAACGCAGATCAGCTTTTTGCATTAGACGCCGGTGAAGCGAGGTCCTGATAATCGTAGCGCGGCGCGAGGAAGGCGGTATGCTGGCCGAAAAGCACGTCGGTGCATTGGACGTATGATGTCTGAAACGAAAACCCCTACCGGTGGCGCGGTCGCTGGGACCACCGCCCACGCCGCCGTACGGTGGCTGACCACGGTCGATCATTGGCTGGGCACCGCCATCGAGTGGACGGTATCGTTTCTTGTCGTGGCCGAGGTCGTGATTCTGCTGACCGGCGTGGTGGCCCGCTATGTCTTCGCCGCGCCGCTCGTGTGGTCGGACGAACTCGCCTCGCTGCTGTTCATGTGGCTGGCCATGCTGGGGGCGGTGATTGCCTTCCGCCGCGGCGAGCACATGCGCATGACCTTCTTCGTCAAGAAGGCCAGCCCGGCGACCCAAGCCCTCATGAACACCTTCGCGGCAGCGGCCGCGCTCCTCTTCCTGCTCTTCGTTTTCATGCCCGCGGTCGAGCACGCCTGGAGCGATCGCCAGATCATCACGCCCGGGCTGGGCATCCGGGGGGTCTGGCGGACGAGCGCCATCCCGTTCTGTTTTGCCCTGATGATCCTGAGCGGTCTGGTCGGCCTGGCCCGGCACGCCACCCGTACCACCTTCCTCGCCTCGCTCGCTATTCTCGCCGTCCTCGTCGGCGCCATCATCCTCTGCAGCCCGCTGCTCCCCGATCTCGGCATGGCCAATCTGGTGCTGTTCTTCGTCGTGATCACAGCCGTTGGGGTGTTCTCCGGAGTGCCCATCGGCTTTGCCTTCGGGCTGGCCACGCTGGGCTACATCTCCTTCGCGACCTTCCTGCCATCAACAGTCATCGTCAGCCGCATGCAAGAGGGGATGACCCAACTCATCCTGCTTGCCGTGCCGCTGTTCGTGTTTCTCGGTTTCCTGATGGAGGAGACCGGCATGGCCAAGGCCATGGTGCAGTTCCTGATCGCGCTCCTGGGCCGGGTGCGCGGCGGGCTCTCATACGTGCTGATCGGCGCCATGTACCTGGTGTCCGGCATCTCCGGGGCGAAGGCGGCGGATATGGCGGCGGTGGCCCCGATCCTGTTCCCCGAGATGAAGAAGCGCGGCGCCGAGCCGGGCGAGTTGGTGGCGCTGCTGGCCGCCACCGGGGCGCAGACGGAAACCGTCCCGCCGAGCCTGTGGCTGATCACCATCGGCTCGGTGACCGGCGTTTCGATCCGGGCCCTGTTCACCGGCGGGCTCCTGCCCAGCGCCTTGCTGGCCGTCTCGCTGTGCTGCCTCGTTTGGCGGCGCTACCGCCACGACGACGTGAGCCAGGCGCAGCGCTTCACCCTGGGTGGCATAGGCAAGGCCTTCGTCTACGCCTTCCCGGCCCTCCTGCTGCCCTTCCTCATCCGCTCCGCGGTGGTCGGCGGCGTCACCACCGCCACCGAGGTCTGTACCGTCGGCATCGCCTATTGCGCCGTCCTCGGGCTGATCTATCGCCAGTTCCGCTGGCGTACCCTGATCCCCATGCTGGTGCAGAGCGCCTCCCTGTCCGGAGCGATTCTGTTCATCATCGGTGCGGCCACGGCGATGGCCTGGTCGCTGACCCAATCGGGCTTCTCCAACACCCTGGCCGACATGATGACCAGCCTGCCGGGCGGCCGCGCCACCTTCCTCGCGGTGTCGGTGGTGGCCTTCGTGATCCTCGGCAGCGTGCTCGAGGGCATACCGGCGATGGTGCTGTTCGCACCGCTCCTCTTCCCCATCGCCGACCAGCTCGGGGTACACGAGGTGCACTACGCCATCGTCGTCATCCTCGCCATGGGCATAGGCCTGTTCACGCCGCCGTTCGGGGTCGGCTACTACATGACCTGCGCCATCGGCCAGGTTAATCCGGACGAGGGCATGAAGCCGATCTGGGGCTACATGCTGGCGCTCTTCATCGGGGTTGTCATCATTGCCGCCATCCCATGGTTCTCCATAGGCTTCCTGTGAGCGCTCGGCGGCTGCCGGGTTGGGCAGCGCGTCGCGCCCGGCCTTGCCGCGGGCGCCGCAATGGAATGAACGGAGGGGCCGCCGCGACAATCCATCGCATGAGGTGACGACGATGACAGCAATTTCAGAGGTGTGCCGGTCCCGGTGCTGAACTCCTGCAAGGCGGAACTTAAGGTCTACCTCTACTACACCCCGTCGCAGATCATGCCCTGTTCAGCGAGGTCTTGAAGAACTCGACCTTCTACCGCGACGCCGAAGCGACGCTGGGCGACGAAGCCTGGACATTGCTTGAGAAGCAGTCGGCGCCCTCAGCTCGTGATGGCCACCGGGCGTCGGTCGCGGTTTCCGGCCGGCGCCCGCCCGTCGCAGGACGGGCGCCGGCTGGTTGTTAGATCTTCAACGTTCCCTGCCGCTTGCCTTCGACCATGGCCGTGGCGCCGCTGATGTCGGGCAGCTTCTCGCCCTTGCGCAGCCGCTCCAGGAGCACGAGCTCCGCCACCTGCATGGCGATGGCCCGTTCGGCGATGGCTCGCGCCTCGCTCGGACGCAGCACCACCACGCCGCTTTCGTCGCACAGCACGGCATCGCCCGGCAGCACGGTCTGGCCACCGACGCTCACCGGCACGTTGAACTGGCCTTCTAGGTTGAGCAGTTTGGTGGTGATCGGCGATGGCCCGCGGCACCATACGGGCATGTCGACCTTGGCGATTTCGCCGAAGTCGGTGGCCACGCCGTCGATCACCCCGGCCTTGACCCCGTTCAGTTTCATGATGTTGGTGATGACACCGCCCCAGCAGGCGTGGCGGACGTCGCCGCAGCGATCGATCACCACGATGTCGCCGGGCCGGACGAACTGGGTAATGTAGTGCAACAGAGTCGAGTCGGCATGGGGCACCCGTACGGTCACCGCCGTGCCGGCCACCCGCTTGTTGGGCAGCACGGCGCGGACGGCAGGATCGACGAAGCCCGAATGTAGCACGTGGCCGATGGTGGCTACCTCGACCCGTTCAAGGAGGGTGACCAGCTCCGGCGTGATCTGGCGCGGCATAGCTTCTAGCGTGTACATCATCAGCCTCCCGTCATCCCAGGACGTGGTGATTGTGCACCGGGATGCTGCGGCGCACTTTCTCGAGATAGGGCATGTCGAGCCGCGCCTGCACCGTGCTGATGCCGTCCCGGCACTGGGCGATGACCGCCCCCCAGGGATTGACCACCATCGAATGCCCCCAGCACCAGTTCTTGCCGTCGTCGTGCGACATGGTCTGGCCGATCGCCGCGAAATAGGTCTGCGTCTCGATGGCCCGGGCGCGCACTAGGACTTCCCAGTGATCCTTGCCGGTCATCAGCTCGAAGGCGGTCGGCAGCACGATGATCTGCGCGCCCTTGTCGCGCAGCGCGCGGAACAGTTCGGGGAAGCGGAGATCGTAGCAGATGGCGCAGCCCACAGTGACGTCGCCGACCTTGTAAGTCACGACCTCGCGGCCGCCGCTCACATTGTCCGATTCCTTGTAGTAGACCTCGCCGGGGATATCGACGTCGAACAGGTGCATCTTGCGGTAGCGGGCGATCTCCTGGCCAGCCGGATCGAAAACCACCGTAGTGTTGTAGTAACGGTCGCCGTCCCGCTCGACCATGCTGCCCGAATGTAGGGTGATGCCCAGTTTCCGGGCCAGGGCGGAGAGGGTCTTGTAGGTCTCGCCGTCGGGGAAGAACTCGCCGCTGGACCGCATCGCCGAACCTGGCGCCTTGAGGAAGGCGAAATACTCGGGGAGGATGATCAGATCGGGGCGATCATTCGCCACTACGTCTTCGATCAGCCCGACTGCTTGAGAAATATTCGCCTCTTTGTTTCCCTGAGCATTCATCTGGACCAACGATATTTTCATGTTGTCCCTCTAACACCGCTGAGAGTGGAAACAGAACACCAAATCAATATTCTATGCAATCTAGTATTGTTGATAACGCGCGACAAAAAATTTTTATGGCGGGGACGCCGTACTCCGTGCCGCCGGCCAGCGCGGGTAAGGGGCGACACCCTTCGCCCGGCCGCCGCGCGCGGTGCGCCGGGTATGAGGGACTTCTATGGAAGCGGATCATCTTTTTGAATTGGCGGCAATTGAGCCAAGCCGGGATAATTGCGCGGTGATAAAGCGTTGGGTGGACCAGCCGGTGCGCCGCGCCTTTAAGGCATGCCTTCAGCAATCGACGGAGAGCGTCCATGAGCAGCGAGAGCGAAACAAAGGTACGGATGGCGGAACTCACGGGAACCGAGGCTCGTGAGCAGCTTGCCCTGAAGCCGGTGATCCTGCTGCCGATGGGCAGCCATGAGGACCAGGGGCCGCATGCCCCGATGGGTGACTTCCTGAGCGCCGAGCGCATGGCCGAGATCATCGCCCGGCGGGCGACCGCGCAGGGCGTGCGCTGCCTCGTCGCACCGGTCCTTCCCTTCGGCGGCGCCGATTACTTCGGCACCATGCCGGGCGGCATCGCCCTGTCGCAGCCGACCCTGTGCGCCGTGATCAAGGACATGCTGGCCTGTCTGCTGCGGCACGGCCTCGACAGGCTGGTGGTGATCAACGGCCACGCCGGCAATGTCGCGGCGATCCATCAGATGACGCAGGACGTCTACCGCGAACGCGGCGTCCTCATTCCCAGCTTCTATCTGTGGCAAGTGGCCTACCGTGTGCTGCCCTCGCTGATCGGCGAGGACAAAGCCAAATGTGTCGCCGGGCACGGGGCCGATCCCCTGACCAGCGTCGCCTGGCATCTGTTCCCCGATCTCATGCGCCCCGATCTCGTTCCGCCACCGGCGGCGGTTCCCCGGGTGCTCGACCTCGAAATCTCCGGTTTCGGCACGTTTGCCTTCCAGGGCGTCGACATCCAGGTGCCGGTCGAGCTAAACGAAATCGCTCCGAACGGCGTCTTCCGTGCCGATCCCCGGCTGTCCTCGCCGGAAACGGGGAAGATGCTTGTCGAGCGGCTGGGCGCCATCGGCGCCGATTTCGTGGCGCATTACGCCGCCCGTGCCGGCGCCGAAAAATAACGACCGCTCAATGCCTTCGCCAACAAGGTGAAAACCATGACCCAAAATACCCAGAACAAATCTGCAACCGGCATCTCCCGCCGCACTGCCCTGCGGGGCGCCGCCGCCATCGGCGCGTTCAGCACGATCAACATCCGTACCCGGCCGGCCAACGCCGCCGAGTTCACCATTAACTACGGACTGAATCTGCCCGTCATCCACCCGGAAGTGATCCGCGCCAAGGAGGCGGCCAACAATATCAAGGCGGAAACCAACGGGCAGGTCGTGCTGCAGGTCTTCCCGTCGAACCAACTGGGCGCCGATATGGACATGCTAAGCCAGGTCCGCAGCGGCGCCTTGCCGATGGCCAACCTGGCCTCCACCGTGATCTCCACCTACGTGCCGACGGTGGCCATCGACGGCCTGGGCTTCCTGTGGAAGGACTACAAGACGCTGTGGGGCGCCATGGACGGCGAGCTGGGAGCCTATGTGCGGGCGCAGATGGCCAAGGCCGACATCCTGACCCTGGACAGGCTGTGGGATCTCGGTTTCCGCGAGATCACCACCAGCAACCGGCCGATCAACACGCCGCAGGATCTCAAGGACCTGCGCATCCGGGTCCCCGTCACCCCCCTGTGGACCGCCATGTTCAAGGCGCTTGGCGCGGCGCCAACCACCGTCGAATGGGCCGAGACCTATACCGCCCTTCAGACGCGTGTGGTCGACGCCGAGGAGAATCCGCTCTCCCTGATCCTGACCGCGAAGCTCTACGAGGCCCAGAAGTATTGTTCGATGACCAACCACCTGTGGACCGGCCACTGGACCTTGCTCAGCCGCAAGCCGTGGGAGCGTCTGCCCGACGCCGTGCGCGCCGTCATCGCCAAACACGTCACGACGGCCACCCTGGCCGAGCGCGATGACATCGCCAAGCTTGACCCGGAATCGCGCGGCCAGCTGATCGCCAAGGGCATGGTCTTCAACGATCCCGACCAGGCACCGTTCCGCGAAGCGCTGAAGAATTCCACATTCTATCGCGACGCTAGGGTGACGCTCGGCGAGGAAGGATGGGCGCTGCTCGAGAAGCAGGTCGGGAAGTTGGGCTGAGGAGGGCTTCGTTACGTCGCGGCCGCCCCCGGGCTCCGGGCCCGGGGGTGTCCGGGCTGCCCATCTCGAGCCGCGCCGCCGGCCGACCCCGCGGTCACTCCGACATGGGGGAAAGCTGACGCGGCGCGGATGGCCGGGACGAGCCGCGGGTCGCGCCCGGGGGCCCGGCGCGATTCAGTAGCCGCGCGGCCGCGGCCAGGCGGCACCGCCCTTGGCCAGGAAGGCGGCGATGTCGACCGATTTCGCCCGGTAGGTCACGAACCAGATCGAAGCCAACAGATAGAACAGGCATCCCGAGACGATATTCACCCAATACCCGAAATACATCCCGAGCAGGGTCAGGACCGATAAAATGACGACCACCACCGCTGGCCAGGGGTGCCAGGGAGAAACGTAGACCCGCGGGATGCCGCCCAGGGGATACATGCGCCTGAACTTGATCATCATGTAGCCGGTGAGGACGTAGACCAACAGCGCGGACAGGATCGAGAACGTGATGACCTGGTCCAGAAGGCCTGTGTAGCCGAAGGCGATGGTGATGGGCAGCAGGAACAGAATGGCCCGGTACGGCGTCTTGTACTTCGGATGCAGAGCGGAGAAGACGCCGGGAATCAGGGTGTCCTTGGCCATCGAATACCAGGCCCGGCTGGCATCGGCGATGCACCCGTTGGCACTGGCCAGACAGGACAGCAGGGTGCCGAGGAACAAAGCCTCAATGACGAATGGCACCTTGGTGGCGATGGCGGCTTCGTAAAGGGGATAGACCGAAGCGCCCAGCGTCTGGGCGTCGACCAGCCCGGAGGAGGCGAACCAGGTGATTGTCGCGCCGATGATCAGGGTAATCATGCCGAGCAGCGCACCGACCGGCAGGGCCCGGCCGGTCGAGCGGCATTCCTCGGCCGCCGGCACAGTGCCTTCGATTCCGAGATAGAACCAGCAGCCGAACTGCAAAGCGCCGAGAATTCCGATCCAGCCGTAAGGCAGCCCGTTGCCCAGCTCGCCAAGGCGCAGAAAGCTGCCCGCCGGCGAATAGAATCGTGAGCCGAAGAGCAGGATGAGGATGGTTACGAACGCCACGCCGGTCAGGATGATATTCAGGTTCAGCGTGGCGCGAACGCCACGATAATTCATGAAGGTCAATACCAGAAGGCTCAGCAGGACATAGGGCAGGGCCTGGACGTCGGGATGCAGCGTCTTGAGGATTTCTCCGACGACCAGGGCGTCGGCCGCGGCCAGCATCACGTATTCGAAGACCAGCATCAATCCAATGTTGAAGGCCGCCAATGGTCCCAACAGGTACTTGGCCATGGCGTACTGTCCGCCGGCTTCGGGGATGGCACAGCCCAGCTCGGTGTTGATCATGATCAGCGAGACATAGAGGACGCCGATGATCCAACACGCGCCGAGGGCCCCCAGGGTCCCTCCTTTGGCGATGGTGAAGTTCCAGCCCATGAACTGGCCGACAAGGACGATGCCGACCCCCAGCGCCCAGATGTGGACCGGGCCCAGAACCCGCGACAGATGCGTTTGATCAGCCCGTTCCATCATCCCTCTCCTGGCCGGCGGGTTCATTTCTTCTTGCCCAGCTCGACCCGGATCACGTCCCTCACG
The DNA here is from genome assembly GCA_903839965.1 of uncultured Acetobacteraceae bacterium. Lineage (GTDB taxonomy): Bacteria > Pseudomonadota > Alphaproteobacteria > Acetobacterales > Acetobacteraceae > Rhodovastum. The sequence goes on from CAIMEK010000964.1 coordinate 19,680, forward strand.
ATCCAGGCGGTCAGCCCTGCACAGAGGCCCCAGGCCAGCCAGTTCAGGATGCTCCATACGGTCATGGTAAGGCCGGCGCCTATTGGTGGCCCTCATAGACCTTGCGCACCATCGAGATGAGGTCCCGTTCGGAATGATGGAGGACGAAAGCCAAGTACAGGGCCATTCCGACGATGGCCAACACAAATATCTTTCCGTCGAACACGCACGTCATCTCGCTTGACGCATGACTAGTCATGAACATAGAAAGAAAAATAGTAAGAAAACAAAGGATCATGATGAACAGTATGTCGAACATTTCGACAAAAAGTTCTGTCGCGCGGGGAGGGGCTGTGTCATCGATGATCCTTTTTATTTTATCTCCGGTCCGTAGACCGCAATCTTGTGCAGGTGGAGATAGTTCAGTACCGTAAAGGCCGATGCAGTGCTGAAGGCGCACACCGCCAGGCCGGCGCCGATGAAGCATGCCTCGGCCATGCCGTCCGAGGTCAAGGAACAGGCTTCCAGCATGACGTAGCCGATCACGGCCCACAGGCAGAGCAGCGAGGCGATGACGCAGGCAGTGTCGTGCCGTTTCATGCGGCTGACCTTGCTGTCCATCGCCCCCCGCACCCGCGGGACCGCGCCGTTACCCGAGCACGTGATGGTTGGCCACGGGAATGCTGCGCCGCACCTTCTCGAGATAGGCCATGTCGAGCCGCGCGGTGACGGCGCCGATTCCGTCATTGGCTTGGGCGATGACCGCCCCCCATGGATTGATCACCATCGAGTGCCCCCAACACCAGTTTTTGCCGGCGTCGTGCGCCAGCACCTGGCCGATCGCCGCGAAATAGGTCTGTGTCTCGATCGCCCGGGCGCGCGCCAGGACCTCCCAATGATCCTTACCGGTCATCAGGGTGAAGGCGGCGGGTAGCACGATGAGCTGCGCCCCCTTGTCGCGCAACGCGCGGAACAGTTCGGGGAAGCGGAGATCATAGCAGATGCTGCATCCCACCGTCACGTCGCCGACCTGGTATGTCACAACCTCCTTGCCGCCGGTCACATTGTCGGATTCGCAGTAGTAGACTTCGCCGGGGATGTTGACGTCGAAAAGGTGCATCTTGCGGTAGCGGGCGATCTCCTGGCCGGCCGGATTGAAGACCACGGTGGTGTTGTAGTAACGGTCGCCCTGGCGTTCGACCATGCTGCCGGAATGCAGCGTTACACCTAGTTTTCGCGCCAGGGCAGACATGGTCTGGTAGGCATCGCCGTCGGGGAAGGACTCGCCGCTGGCGTGCATCGCCGAGGCGGGGTCTTCCAAGAAGGCGAAATACTCGGGGAGGATGACCAGATCGGGGCGATCATTCGCCACCACGTCTTCGATCAGCTCAACTGCTTTCGCAATATTCGCCGATTTGTTTCCCTGGGTGTTCATCTGGATCAGTGAAATCTTCATATATTCCTCCATGGTCGATGGATCTTGAATTAGACCACCGACAAGTTTTTCATTCAATTGAGTATTTTTTATAATGGACGACAAAAAAAATTTATGCGGCTGGGGTCGTTCCCCTTTGCCCGCCGCCGCGGCCGGCCCACCCTCGCCTCGGTTTTGCCGCTTCAGCCCTGGCCGGAGAATGCTATGGTTGGGGGCCTCGTTGGCCGGTTAGATGCCAAGCCCTCGTCGTTGCGCTTCTTGTCGCGTTGCCAGAGCTCGTCGCCGGTCGCCGGCGCCGTCGGGAGTCGCGCGATGAATCTCCGGTTCCTCGAGACCTTCGTCTGGGTGGCGCGCCTCAAGAGCTTCAGCGCCACCGCGGAAAGGCTGCACAGCACCCAGGCCGCCGTGTCCCATCGCATCGCTACCCTCGAGCGGGAACTCGGAGTGCGGCTGTTCGAACGTGATACGCGGGACGTGCGGCTGACCCCGCAAGGTCTGAGCGCGCTCGATCGCGCCGAGCATATCGTGCATGTTGTGGCCGAATTCCGGCGCCGGCTGAGCGACCCCAAGGTGATCAGCGGACGCATGCGCATCGGCGTCATCGACACCATCGCATTTTCCTGGCTGCCCCAGCTGGTCGATCGCGTCAGCCATTGCTATCCCAATGTGACGTTGGAGCTAGCCAACAACACCAGCATCGCGATAGCCGATGACATCCTTTCCGGCCAGCTCGACCTGGGGCTCATCATGGGGCCGATCGACGGCCCTGGGGTGATCAACATCGACCTCTGCACCTTCGGCTATATCTGGGTGGCCAATCCGCGGATCGCCGCCGAGCTCGGCCCGGGGCCGCTCGACGCGGGGGATCTGGTCCGCTTCTCCATTCTTTCGTTCCCGCGCAACTCCAAGCCGCACCAGGCGATGGTCAGATATTTCCAGGAATTCGATCAGGAGGAAGTGCGGATCCATACCGCCTTCCTGGCCACCCTGATCCGCTTGGCCAGCGACGGCCTGGGCGTCGCCGCCCTGCCCATGGCGGCGGTCCAGCGCGAAGTCAGCGAGGGCACCCTGGTCGGCCTCAACGTGTGTCTGCCATCCCCCACCGGGCTCTGCCACGCCGTCTACCAGAATGCTGACTTTCAACCCCTGCCGGGCCTGTTCGCCATGCTGGCGCACGACATCGCCCAAGCCTATTTCCGCATAGCTGGGCCCCGCTTCGCTTGGTGAACCATGTCCTTTGCCCACACCATCGGCGGCACGACCTATTGCTTCGCCGACGTGCGCACCCTGCTGGCCAAGGCCTCGCCACTGAGCTCGAGCGACGCCATGGCCTGGCCCGCGACGAATGAACCTGTGCGGGCGGGAACTGGCTAGCCTGGCTGAGGAAGGTAGCCATGTGCCACGATCCAGTGCCGAAGCCTGTGCGGAGACCCCGAAGTGGGACCCCCGCGTTGAGGTGCCACAACGCATTGATCCAGAAGGGGTAAATTAGTTCTGGGCAAAGTTCCGCTCAGCGCCGACCGGGACCCCGACCAGTGGCCAATTACCTCAAAAATTTCAATGTGTTATTTCCGATCTTAGGCGCGGTCTCATTTGGGTGCTCTGGGCTCTCCATTTAACCGGAGTTGGTTTCCCGCCTCCACGGGCGGTCCTGGGCAGGCATTTCGAGACTGGGCGGGTGCCCTCGTCGGCGTGGAGGCTTAGGTGGCACTGCCCATGGACGCTGGGCGGCCACGAGGTCCTTGTATCGAACAGGTGCATGGACGACCGCAAGTTCCAGGACACGGTAGAAAAGCATCCCTCGACTGCGGGAGTGACGACGATTGAACCGGAAGACGAACTCGTTGAGGTAGCTTGGCAAGTGGGCCGCATCCACGGCGCCCTGGTGGGTACCAAGTATCCAGCGTTTGGCCAGGGCGGCGATCCGGTGCACCGCAGGCAGTAGCTCACCAAGGTCTTCTCCGCGAGCCCGGGCAGCTCTCTGGCTTCGGCGGTCCCGGATATACCCTTCGTGTTCAATCCCCATGTAGCCATTCCAGCCGTCCGTGATGACGGTGGAGCCGGGTTCGATGCTTTCCTTCACGAAAGGGAGAAGGGAGGACGCCGAGGCATCCGCAATGGGCGCCATCCGGCAGCGTCCGCTGGCTCTGCTAGCGAATGTTGGCCCAGTAGTGCTGACGGATTTTGGCCCACCCCCTGTCCCTCAACCTA
>CAIMEK010000965.1 GCA_903839965.1 uncultured Acetobacteraceae bacterium
CGCCAGCCCGCGGATCGCTCCGCGATTCCGCCTCGCGGATCGTAGGGCGATTCCGCTCAAGCTGGCATTGCTCCAGGGAATGTCATGGCAGGGGGGGTGCGCGCGCTGATCGCCCGACAGCCGCTACGGCGGCTCCGGCGTCCCCAGATACGCCGCGATCACCTTCGCATCGGCAGCGACGCTTTCCGGCGGCCCCTCGGCAATCAGCACGCCGGCGTCGAGCACGAACACATGGTCCGACACGCTCATCACCGCCGTCATGTCGTGCTCCACCAGCAGCACCGTCACCCCGCGCCGGCGCACTTCGCGTAACATGCCGACCACCTCTTCGGTTTCGGCCGGATTAAGGCCCGCACATGGCTCGTCGGCGAGCAGCAGAAACGGCCGCGCGGCAATCGCACGGGCCAATTCCAGCCGGCGCAGATATCCCACGGTCAGCTCGCCGGCCGGCCGGACGGCAAATTCCACCAGCCCCGTGAGTTCCAGGGCGCCCTCTGTCACCGCCGCCACGTCGCGCTCCCCGTCGCGTCCGAACAGGGCGCCGATGCGGACGTTCTCCCGCACGCTGATCTCGGGGAACGGCCGCGCGATCTGGAACGCCCGCGCCACTCCCGAGCGTGCGATGCGCGTCGTGGCCAGCCCATCGATGCGGCGGTCCCGAAAACTGATCGTTCCTCCGCTGGGCTGCAGGTAGCCAGTGACGAGATTGAAGATGGTGGACTTCCCGGCACCATTCGGCCCGATCAGGCTGCAGATGCTGCCCTCCGGCACCGCGAGCGAGACATCGCTGGTCGCCGCCACGCCGGAGAAATGCTTGCTGAGATGGTCAAGCCGGAGGATCTCGCTCATCGCGCCCTCCGCCGCATGCATATCGGCAGCCGAAGCCCGAGGATGCCCTTCGGCGCCGCCAGCACCAGCAGCACCAGCAGCGCCCCGGTGATGAACATGTGGATCGACAGCAGCCGCCCCAGCACCACCTGCGTCAGCACCACCATGATCGCCGCCCCGATCACTGGCCCGGCCAGCGTCCCGATGCCGCCCAGCAGGTTGTAGACGATCATGTTCAGCGAAAAATCGATGCGGTACACCGAGCTTGCGGTGATGTAGCCGAGCGAGTGCGCGTAAATGATGCCGAACGCCCCGGTCAGCGCCGCCGACAGCACGAACATGGCGATCTTGTAGCGCTCGGTCGGCACTCCCAGCATGCGTGCGGTGTCCTCGTCCTCGCGCAACGCCGCCAGCCCCTGGCCGATGCGGGTGTGGCGAATGCAGAAGGCGACCACCATCACGACCGTGGTGGAAACCAGGAGCAAATAGTAGAACAACGCCTCGGGCCGCAATCCGAACGCTCCCAGCCGCGGCATCACCAGCCCAAGCGAGCCGCCGAACATGTCGACATTGTTGTTCAGCTCGCTCAGCACCTGGGCGACCCCGAGCATTGCAATAGCGAAATAAATGCCGCGCAGCCGGAGGATCGGCCAGGCCACCAACGCGGCGGCCGCCGCGCACACCGTGCAGCCGAACAGCATGCCGGCGAGGAACCCCCACCAGCCGGTGCCGCGCAGGAACTCGGTCTCCAGCAGCCCCGCCGCGAAGGCGCCCAGCCCGATGAAGGCGGTGTGCCCAAAACTCCAGTAGCCCGCGAACCCGCCGAGCAGCGTCCAGGCCAGCGCGAGCCCGGCGGACATCAGGATCAGCTGGCCGACCCGCACCTCGAACGGCATCAGCACGAACGGCACGACGCAGCAGGTGGCCAGCAGCAGCAGGCTCGACAGCACCCACCAACGCTGCGCCCGCAGCGCTTCGCGCAACATCAGCGCGACCCCACGAAGGCGTTGCCGAGCAAACCGGTGGGCCGCAGCATCAGCATCAGCACCAGGATGGCAAACATCATCGCATTCGGAAACGACGGCCCGATCACCTGCGACGTGCCGGTGCTGATCACTCCCAGCAGCAGCCCGCCCAACAGCGCGCCGGAGGGGCTGCCCACGCCTCCCAGCGTCACCACCACGAAGGCGTTCATCGTCCACAGGCCTTCGTCGGGCGGCGAAAACGGGATGACGATGCCGAGGATCGCCCCCGACGCGCCGGCGAACGCAGCCGAGACGCCGAAGGTGAGGCCGTAGACATGCCGCGCGTTCACCCCGCACAGCCGCGCCGCCAGCTCCTGCTGGGCAGTGGCGCGAATGATGCGACCCACCCGCGTCGCCCGCAGCACGAACGCCAGTGCGCCGAGCAGCACCAGGCTCGCCGCCAGCGCCGCCACCCTGAGCGGGTCGAGCACGACGTCCCCCAGCACCACCGGGGTGCCGGCGTAAGAGGGCGTAATGCTGCGCAGGTCGGGCGAGAACACCAGCACCAGTGTGTTGCGCAGCATCAGCGCGACTCCGAAGGTCACCAGCATGGAGGCGAGCAGGGACGAACGGTCCACCGCCAGCTGGATCAGTCCGCGCTGGTAGGCATAGCCGCCGATGAACAGCACGGCCATTACCAACGGGATGGCCAGCAGCGGGTCGATGCCCGCGGCCTGCCAGAAGAACCAGGCCAGGTAGGCCCCCACCATCACCAGCGCGCCGTGGCTTAGGTTCACGACCCCCATCACGCCGAAGATCAGCGAGAAGCCCACCGCGGCCAACGCATACAGCCCCCCGAGCACCAGCCCGTCGGCGATGGTCTGGATGGCGAGCATCTCGCCGCTTACGCCTGCGCGGCGAAGGCCCGCGCCGCCTCGGCTCCGGTGCAGAACCATACGCCGTCATGGCCCTGGATGTGCGCGATCAGTTCGCGCAGCAGCAGCAGCCGCGACGGGCGCCCGGTGAACTGCGGATGCAGCATCGTGGTGAACATCCCGCCGGCGGCATAGATGGCGCGGAACTCGTCGGTCCAGATCTTGAAGATGTGCTCGTTGGTGCACATCGTGCGCGGCGTCTTGATGGAGAACATCATGAACGGCGCGTCGTCCAGCATCCAGGCCACGGGCAGTTCCACCAACGCCCTGGAATTGCCGTCGACCGAGTGGAAATACGGGTTGACCGCGTCGAACATCGTGCTGTCGTACAGGAATTTCCGCTCGACCA
>CAIMEK010000966.1 GCA_903839965.1 uncultured Acetobacteraceae bacterium
GCGCGCATCACCCGCGTGAGGCAAGCTCAGCGCGTGCTGCCGCCGGCCTTCCTCCAGGCATCGATGCCGCCCTCGATAGGGCAGGCCGTGGCGAGGCCGGAATCCTGCGCCGTCAGCGCGGCGCGGCGGGCAGCGGACCCGCAGCGGCGTCGGTCAGCGTCATGACGATGCCGCCCACCCAACGGGTGTCGAACACCAGGCGCACCGGGATCGGCGGGCCGCCGGGCACCGGGCTCGCGAGCCAGGCGTGGCCGTTATGCGGTTGGAGCTGCCAGTCCCCGCCGTTGTGGCGGAACCCGGCGAGCTGCTGGCCGGTGAAGTCGCACAGCAGCGTCGCGCCCAGATAGGTCCCCGCCATGCCGCCCGTCGTCATCACCTGGCCCACCGTATGGGCATCGATTTCGGACAGGCGGCGGCCGTCGAACACCCGCTCGCGGCCATCGCAGACGCCGGCATCGGCCACCCGGTGGAGCAGGAAGGCGATGGCGGTGAGCGTGTCCACCGTGTGGTTGCGCTCGGCCGGCGACACCTCGTCGCGCTCGGCGGCGTTGGCGGGCACCATCCTGCGCAGCACCGGGTCGCCGTCCCGGTAGTCGATCAGGGTTTCGCGCGGCGCGCCGCGCAGATGGCCCCAGGACCAGAAGCGTTCCGGCTCGGCCCGGCCGCCGCGCCACACCCCCCAGGTGGTCGAGTGGAATTCGGCGGTGACGAACATCGACAACAGGCCGACCGTGTGAAAGTTGACGTCGACGCGGTAGCCGGTGGCGTCGGTGGCCAGCGCGGCCTCGACCGCCAGCACGCTCAGCCCGTAAGCGGTGCCGGTGTAGCTCATGTGCACCGTGGCGGGCTGGGGGCCGGGCTGGGCTTCGGCCATGCCGCACCGCAGCAGCAGGGCCGCCAGCAAGGCCGCGGCGGGCAGGATCTTGTGCATCGTTCCCATCTGAGGCTCCGCGCCTGGATTGCAACACGGGGGCAACGCTTGACAGGTCAAAGGGGTGCGACCTATCAGACCGCTCCCGGTCCGGGCGCGTAGCTCAGCGGCAGAGCATTCGCTTCACACGCGAGGGGTCACAGGTTCAATCCCTGTCGCGCCCACCATCCCGGGATCTTCCCATCGTTCGTGGGTTTTCGCCGGCGTATTCCGTGCTCTATTGGCGCGCCAACCGCCAGGAGCACCCCATGGACCTGCAGCTCGCCGGACGCGTCGTGTTGATCACCGGCGCCAGCCGCGGCATCGGCCTGGCCACCGCCGCCGCTTTCGCCGCCGAGGGCGCCCGGCTGGTGCTGTCCGCCCGCGGCGCGGAGGCATTGCATGCGGCCGCCGCGCCGCTCGGGGCCACCGCGGTGCCCGCCGACATCACCGACGCCGCCCAGGCCGCGGCGCTGGTGCAGGCCGCGGTGGCGGCGCATGGCGGCATCGACGTGCTGGTGAACAACGTGGGCGGCTCGCCGGGCGGGCGGCGGCTGGCCGAGAGCACCGACGACGACTGGCGGCGCACGCTGGAGCTCAACCTGGTGCAGACCGCGCGCCTGATGCGCCTGGCCGCGCCGCACATGGCGCAGCGGCCGGGGGCGGCGATCGTCAACATCGCCTCGATTTCGGGCTGGACGCCGCGGCTCGCGGGCAGCGGCCAGTACGGCGCCGCCAAGGCCGCGCTGATCTTCGAGACCGAGTTGTGGGCGCTCGACCTCAACGCGCAGGGCATCCGGGTGAACACCGTCTCGCCCGGCTCGATCCTGGTGGCGGGCAACGGCTGGGACCGCTATCGGCAGAGCGAGCCGGAGGGCTATGCCGATTACGTGGCGAACGGGTTCCCGATGGGACGGTTGGGCACGGCGGAGGAAGTGGCGGACGTGATCGCCTTCCTCGCCTCGCCGCGGGCGCACTGGATCAACGGGCGCCACATTCCGGTGGACGGGCTGGAGCAGCCGCATCCGGCGCGGGGGCGGCGGCCGTTCTGACGGAGGCGACGCCGCCGTTCCTTGCGACCGCGTGATCGTCGTGACATGGTTTCATGCGCGCCAGCGGTGTTGCATCCGCGCATGGAGGCCGGCATGCGACTTCGCACGATCAAGGCACCGGCCCCATGAGCACCCGCGTCTGGGACGGCACCAGCGGCTATTACGAGGATGCGGCCAACTGGGTCGGCGGCGTCGCTCCGGTCATCGGCGATACCCTGGTGGTCGCCGCCGGCACGCTGACCCTGCGCGGCGCGTTCGAGCCGCAACCCGGCAGCTACGACGGGCTGACCATCGCGCTGGGATCGGGCAGCGCCGGCGCGCCGGCCGCGCTCGTGCTGGACGACGCCACGCTGGGGCATTTCGTCACCCTCGCCAGCACCTCGGCCGGGGCCTACGCCACCCTCACCAGCACAGGCACCTCCGGCTTCGAGGGCAAGCTGACCGCATCGGCCGCGGGCGGCACCTTCACCATCCAGGCGGCCACCCCCGACGGCGCCAACCCGGCCGACTTCGTGCTGCTGCACGGCGGCTCGATCACCGTCTCCGGCGGCGACACGCTGCAGCAGATCGGGCGGCTGGACGACCACGGCACCATCACCGTCACCAGCGCCGGCACGCTGGTGCTCAACGGCACGCTGAACACGGCGGCCGGATCGGTGGACGTGCAGTCCGCCAGCACGATCGAGGGCAGCGGCACCGTCGCCATCGGCATGTTCAGCTCGCTCTACCTCGAAGCGGGCAGCGGCGCCGCCAACATCGCCGTCGAGTTCACCGATGTGGGCGGCCGGCTCCGGCTCGGCACGCCCAGCAACTTCACAGGCCAGGTCAGCAACTTCCTGGTCGGCGACATCATCGACCTGACCAACAGCACGGCCGACTACGCCTATGCCGCCGCCGGCACGCTGACGGTGCGCAACGGCGGCGCCACCGGCGCCATCGTCGCCACGCTGAACGTTGCGGGCGCCGGCGCGAACGGCGTGATGTCGGTCACCTCGGACGGCGCCAGCGGCGTCTATATCGCCGCCGCCGATGCCCTGACGCGGACCAAATACACCGTCACCGCGGCGGACAAGGCGCTGAAGTCGGACGTCGTGCGCGCCACCATGAAAACCGCCGGCGGTGCCACGATCGACGGCACCGGCGTGCGCATCGGCATCATATCGGACAGTTTTGATCATGCGCCCGGCGTCGGCGCGGCGGACCCGGCGAATGCCGATGCGATCGCCGGCTACCTGCCGCTGGCCAAGGACGGCGTCACCTGCGCCGTGACGGTGCTGCAGGACTCGACCTATACCGGCAACGAGGACGAAGGCCGGGCAATGGCGGAACTGATCCACCAGATCGCGCCGGGTGCGCAGCTCTACTTCTACGACTCGTCCAACTTCGCCGCCGGCGTCACCGCGTTGGCCGGCGCCGGCTGCAACATCATCGTCGACGACATATCGTTCTTCACCGAGCCGTACTTCCAGGTTGCCGGGCCGATCGATAGCGCGATCGAAAGCGCGGTTGCCAGCGGGGTGAACTACTTCACCTCGGCGGGCAACTACGCCGACGCCTCGTTCGAGGCCAACTTCGCCGCCAGCTACGCCAGCACCACGCTGTCCGACGGCAGCACCGTCAACGCCTACATCTTCGGCAACGGCACGCCGTATCAGACCATCACCACCGCGGCGAACGGCACTTTCATCGCTTCGATCTACCTGCAGTGGGATGCGCCCTACCCCACCTCGGCGCGGAGCGTTTCGCCGGTCGAGCTGATGGTCAAGGTGTTCGACACCAACGGCACCCTGGTGGCAACCTCGACCCGCAGCACGCTCTCCTCCGGCGGCACCACGCTCACCATTCCCGGCGAGAACGTCAGCCTGCCCGGCACCTCGCCGACGACCTACCGGATCGCCATCTACAATCCGTCCGGCGCTCCGGTGCCGGGGACATTCGACTACATTCTGCGCGGCAGCGGCAACGGCACCGGGCCGGGCGGGGTGATCGACGATCCGTTGGCGCAGCAGGCCGGCGGCACGGTGTCGGGGCATCACCTGCTGCCCGACGTGAACAGCGTCGGCGCCACGGATTTCCCCAACGCGGCGGCCTACGACAACCCGGCGACGTCGGTGGACTACTTCTCCAGCACGGGCACCGGCACGTTCCTGTTCGATGCGTCCGGCAACCGCCTGGCCACGCCGGTTTCGGCGGGCAAACCGAACTTCGTCGCCCCGGACGGTGCCGGCACTGCTGTGAGCGGCTTCGCCTCGTTCTACGGCACCTCCGCCGCGGCGCCGGACGCCGCCGCGGTGGCGGCGCTGATGCTGCAGGCCAATCCCAACCTCGGCACCGCCAAGGTGACGGCCCTGCTCGAACAGTCGGCGGCCGATCTCGGCCTGTCCGCTGCCGTGCAGGGCGCGGGCCTGATCCAGGCCGATGTCGCGGTCGCGTTGGCGGAGGCCGCCTGTTTCGTGGCCGGCACGCGCATCCGCACACCCCGGGGCCTTTGCCCGATCGAGCGGCTGGCAATCGGCGATACGGTGCTCACCGCCACCGGCCGCACGGCGCCGGTGCGCTGGATCGGCCATCGCAGCGTCGACGTCGCCCGCCATCCGCGACCCGAGACGGTGACGCCGCTGTGCATCCGCGCCGGCGCCTTCGCGCCCGGCCAGCCCGAGCGCGACCTGCTGCTCTCGCCCGACCACGCGGTGTTCGCCGACGGCGAGCTGATCCCGGTGCGCTACCTGGCGAACGGCGCCACCATCGCGCCGCAGCCGCGGCGGCACGTGGCCTACTACCATGTCGAACTCGACCGCCACGACGTGCTGCTCGCCGACGACCTGGCCTGCGAGAGCTATCTCGACACCGGCAATCGCGGCGCCTTCGACAACGCGCCGCCCGGCACGCCCGTGCACCTCAGCGCCGACTTCGCGCTCGGGGTGTGGGCAGCGCAGAGCGTGGCGCCGCTGTGCGTCGGGGGTGCCGTGCTGGCGGCGGTGCGCAGCGTGCTGCTGCTGCGGGCCGAGGAACTTGGCTGGCACACCACCCGCGAGGCGGACCTGCACCTGCTGGTGGACGGGGCGCGCATCGATCCGGCGTGGAGCGGCGCCACCGCCTGCTTCGTGCTGCCGGCGGGCGCCGGCCGGGTCGTGCTGGCCTCGCGCAGCAGCGTGCCGGCGGAGCTGCTGGCCGACGGCGACGACCATCGCCGCCTCGGGGTGGCGGTGCGCGCGCTGGCGCTCGACCATGCCGCGATCGCGCTGAACGATGCCCGCCTCGCCGGCGGCTGGCATGCGGCGGAGGCGGCCTGGCGCTGGACCGCGGGCGCGGCGGGGCTCGACTGCGGGGAGGCCTGCCTGCTGGAAGTGACCGTCGCTGGGCTGCTGCCATACCGGCTGCCCCGGGCGGCCTGACACATCAGCGCAATCGTGCCGGCCTTTGACCCAGATCAAAGCCGGTGCGCCAATAACGGGCCGAGGCTTAACGCCATGCTGCTCCCACGCCTCCCCGCCGTCGTGCGGCCCGGTTCGCTCGACCTCGTCGTGTCCCTCGCGCTGGCAACCCTGCCGCCGCCGGTGATCGCCGGCCTGCTGCGCCGCCTGCTGCGCGCGCTGCCGCGGCACCATCCGAAGCTCGCCGAACGGCTGGCCGAACTCAGCGGCAAGCGGCTGCTGATCGCGCCGGACGAACTGCCGTATGCCTTCCTGCTCGATTTCCCGGATGGCCGGCTCACCATCAAACTGCTCGATGCCGCGCGTGCGCCGGACACCGATGCGCAGATGCGCGGACCGCTCAGGCTGTTCTACGACCTGGTGCGCGGCGGGCGCGACGGCGACGCGCTGTTCTTCAGCCGCGAACTGGCGGTAACCGGCGACATGGCCGCGGCGGTGACGCTGCGCAACGCCATGGACGGCGCCGGCGTCGACCTGTTCAGCGAATTCCTCGACCTGCCCGGCCCGCTCGGCCCGCTGGTGCGCGGCGGCGGCCTGCTGGCGGACCGCTGCGCGGGCATCCTGCTCAGCCCGCTCGCCGCGCGCACGGCCCGGCTGGAAGCCGAAATGGCCGCGCTGCGCGCCGAGGTGCGGCGGCTCAGGCAGGGCACCGCGAAACCGAAAGCGGCGTCCGGAGCTAAGCCATGAGTGCCGCGATGGTGCCCGAAATCCTCGCCCCGGCGGGCACGCCGGCGGCCCTGGAAGCGGCCATCGATGCCGGCGCCGACACCGTCTATTGCGGCTTCCGCGACGCCACCAACGCCCGCAACTACCCTGGCCTGAACTTCAGCCCCGCGGACCTCAAGGAAGGCATCGCCTACGCGCACGCCCGCGGGCGCGGGGTGAACGTGGCGATCAACACCTACGCTTCCGCCGGCAACACGCGGCTCTGGCACGCCGCCATCGACAGCGCGGCCGAACTCGGCGCGGACGCGCTCATCATGGCGGACATCGCGCTGCTCGAGTACGCCGCGCGCACCCACCCCACCCTGCACCGCCATCTTTCGGTGCAGGCCGGCGCGTCCACGGTGGCGTCGATCGAGTACTACTACGAGAACTTCGGCATCAGCCGGATGATCCTGCCGCGCATGTTCACGCTGGAGGAGATCGCCGAACTGAAAAGCCGGGTGCCGATCGAGATCGAATGCTTCATCTTCGGCAGCCTGAGCCCGATGTCGGAAGGCCGCTGCTCGCTGTCGGCGTACGCCACCGGGCGCTCGCCCAATCTGTGCGGCGTCTGCTCGCCGGCCGAGTTCGTGCGCTACGACACCGTGGACGGCGACCTGGTGTGCCGGCTCGGCGAATTCGCCATCAACCGCTTCGAAGCCGACGAGCAGGCCGGCTACCCGACCGTGTGCAAGGGCCGCTACCTGGCCGGCGATGCCGACGCGGCCTACGTTTTCGAGGAACCGGAATGCCTGAACGCCGCGCCGCATATCGGCGCGCTGCGCCAGGCCGGCATATCGGCGTTCAAGATCGAGGGGCGCCAGCGTGGCCGCTACTACGTGACCGAGGTGGTCTCCGCGTTCCGCGAGCTGATCGACGCCGAAGCGCGCGGCGAGTCCGTGCTGCGCCACGCCGGCGCGATGGAACGGCTGCGTCGCCTGGCCGAGGGCGGCGAGGAAACTTCGGGCGCCTATCGGCGGGGTTGGCGATGACGGGCGACCGGCGCGCCGAACTGGTGCTGGGGCCGGTGCTGTTCCACTGGCCGGCGGAAACGCTGCGCGATTTCTGGTTCCGCATCGCCGACGAAGCCGACTACGACACCGTGTGCGTCGGCGAGGTGGTGTGCTCCAAGCGCATGCCGGCCTTCGCGGACGAGTTGCCCGCGGTGATCGAACGCCTGCGCCGCGCCGGCAAGGAGGTGCTGCTGTCCAGCCTCGCGCTGGTCGGCGACGAACGCGAGGTGGCCGCCATGCGCACGCTGGCGGGCACGACTTCCACGCTTTCGCCACGCGAGGGCGTGGCTGTCGCGGGATTGCTGGAAGCCAACGACGTCAGCGTGCTGCGCGAACTGCGTGGCCGTCCGCACGCCATCGGGCCGTTCGTCAACATCTACAACGAGGACACGCTGGCCTTCCTGGTCGGCCAGGGCGCGGTGCGCGCCTGCCTGAACCCCGAACTGCCGGGCAGGCTGATCGCCGACCTGGCCGCACTCTCCACCATTCCACTCGAAGTCATGGTGTTCGGCCGCCTGCCGCTGGCCATCTCGGCCCGGTGCTTTCACGCCCGCGCGGAAGAACGCACCCGCGACTCCTGCCAGTTCGCCTGCCAGGCGGACCCGGACGGCCGGCAGATCCGCACCATCGAGGGCGTGCCGTTCCTGGCGATGAACGGACTGCAAACCCTGTCGCACGGCTGCGCCAACCTGCTGCGCGAACTGGCGCCGCTGCGCGCGGCCGGCATCGACCGCTTCCGCATCTCGCCGCACTCGGGCGACATGGCAGCCACCGCCACGGTGTTTCGCGACGTGCTCGACGAACGGCGCGAACCGGGCGAGGCCATCCGACGCCTGGCGGCACTGCATCCCGATCTGCCGTTCGCCAACGGTTTCTACCATGCCGCGCCGGGGCATCGGTTTGTCGAACCGGCCCGGCCGCGTCCGAACCTGGGCTAACCCGGCCCCGGTCCGGACGAATTCGGGCCGGGCTTCGAATCGTCGTCGGCACGACCCATGCTTCGCCGCGTTCGGGGCGCGTGGGGCTGCCGCAAAGGAGGTGGGTCGTGGGTTTCCTCAAGCTGATGCTGGTGTTCACGCCATGGCTCTGCCTGCTGGTGATCGGTCAGGGCAGCCTGCTGCGGCTGAAGATCGGCCTGGTCACGGCGCTGGTAGCCAGCGTGGTGATGAGCCTCACCGGCGTGCACCGCGGCATCATCATGGTCGTCGGACTCGTGTTCTTCACCTGTGCCACGGTCGCTGTCGTGCTGTTCGACAACATCTGGACGGCGGTGCACATGGGCATGCTGGCGCATGGCGCGCTGGCGCTGTCCGCGTGGGGCAGCGTGGCCATCGGTCGGCCGTTCACCATGGACTATGCCCGCCAGCACACCCATCCGTCGCTGTGGACCAGCCCGCCGTTCATCCGCACCAACGTCCTCATCACGTCGGTCTGGGCGCTGGCGTTCACGCTCAATGTCGTGCTGGGCTGGGGCAAGTTGGAGCACTTCCTGCTGCCGGAACTGGCCTACGACCTGGTCTCCTATGCCCTTCTCATCGGCGCGGTGGGATTTTCGAACTGGTACCCCGCCCATGTGCGAAAGCAGGCGCCGGCGCTCAGCCGTCCGTCAGCTGCGCCACCCGCGCGCTGAACGCCGCGATGTGGCGGTCCATGTCGAGGTGGGTTTCGGCGTAGCGGCGGGCGCCGGTGCGCAGGCGGCGGTTCAGTTTGTCGTCTTCCAGCAGCTGCAGCACGTTGCGGGTCAGCGCCTTCGGATCGAGCGCGGGCGTCAGCAGGCCGCTGCGGTTGTGGGTGACGAATTCCTTCACTGGATCGACGTCGGCGGCCACCACCGCGCAGCCGCAGGCCAGCGCCTCGCGCAGCGACCACGAGGCCACGAACGGGTAGGTCAGGTAGACATGCGCATCCGAGCGCTGCAGCAGGCGCAGGTAGTCCTCGTACGGAAGCTGGCCGGGCAGCAGCACGCGCGAGGCGTCGTACTTGCCGGCCAGTTCGCGCTGGAAGTGGGCCCGCCAGGTGGTGTCGGCCAGGCGCGAACCGTAGCTGACATCATCGCCGCCCACCATCACCACGCGGACGTCGGGGCGTGCCTTCAGCAGCTCCGGCAGGGCCCGCATCATCACGTGAAAGCCCCGGTACGGCTCCAGGTTGCGGCTCACGTAGCTGACCAGTTTTTCACCCGGCCGCACCGAGAACCGGCCGAGTGAGAAAGGTTGCAGGCGCAGCTTGGGATCGGGGCGGCACACGTCGAGCCGCGCGCCTTCCGCCAGCACGCTGATCTGCGCCTGTGCCCAGGCGGGATAGCGGGTGAACTGCCACTGGGTCGGGGTCTGGCCGTGCTGCTCCAGGGAAAGCGCCAGCAGGTTGACGGTGTTCATCGCCCGGATGCGCGGGAACTGTTCGCCGGTCAGCGGGAATTCGGAATCGAAGCCGACGTCCTGGCCGTCGGTGCGGTAGAAGAATTCGAAATAGCCGAGCATCGGCGTGCCGGGC
The DNA here is from genome assembly GCA_903839965.1 of uncultured Acetobacteraceae bacterium. Taxonomy (GTDB): domain Bacteria; phylum Pseudomonadota; class Alphaproteobacteria; order Acetobacterales; family Acetobacteraceae; genus Rhodovastum. The sequence continues at coordinate 9,608 of CAIMEK010000966.1, forward strand.
CACACGTCGATGAGGTCGAGCATTTCGCCCCAGCCGTGATGGCCGATGATGATGTCGGGCTTGAAGCCGAGGCCGCGCAGGTTGCGGGCCAGGCCGGCAGCCGCCTCGGCGCGGCGCATGGCGGCATCGAGGTCGCGGATGTTCGGGTGCACGCCGCGGGCGCTGGCCGGCTTGGGGTAGACCACGCGGCGCACGCCGGCAATGGCGTTGTTGTTCGGCTCCGAAATGAAGACGATCTCGTTGGCCTTGTCCGTCAGCAGGTGCCGGATGAAGTGCAGGTACTGGCCGGGAAAGTTCTGATGGACGAACAGGTAGCGCAAGCGCGGTCTCGCCGGGGGCTGCGGGGGCAGGCGCGGCCGGGCGCCTCAGCGCCGCGGCCGATCGATCCGGGGTATGGGCTCAGCGGCCGCGGTGGCCCGGCACCGGTTTCGACTTCTTGGGCGCCGGCCGCGCCGGTTGGGGTTTCGCGCGCGGCATTTCGCGTGGCGGCGTCACCACGGCGGGCGGTTGGGCCGCGGCTTTGGGTTTGGCGGAAGCCGGGGCTGCGGACTCGGCGGCGGCGGGCGGCGCCTGCACCGGGGTCGCCTGGCGCGGCAGGACGGTGACGGTGAAGGCCTCGACCGGAGCCAGGCTTTCGGCTTCGCAGGCTTCGCCGCCCTGCACCGGGCCGATGCTGGCGCCGTCGACGAAAGTGGCGGCGTAGGTGCACTCATGGGTTTCGGCGCTGGCGCCGCGCAGCCGCACGCGCAGCCCGAGAATGGGCAGCGCCATGCCGCGGCTGCCGCAGAACTGGCCGCCTTCCACCCAGGGCGACATCCAGCCGCGGCCGAGCACGGCCTGGTACTCGATGTCGTCGCCGGGAATGCTGCCGACCGGCGCGATCGCGAACCCCTCGACCCAGCGCTTGCTGCCGCGCTCGCCGATCCAGGTGCCCAGCTTGCCGCCGACATCGCCCTGGCCCTGCACATGCGCCAGCACATCGACCACCTGGGCCGCGGCCGGCACGGGCTGCGGCGCCAGCGCCGGCGCGGCCTGACGGGCGGCGGGTTCCAGCAGGCGCACCACCTGCAGGCTCGGCGCGGCGGCGCTATCGGCGTTCGGCGACTGGTAGATCGTCACCATCACCTGTGCCGTGCCGCCCGCCACCCGCACCAGCGCGGCGTCGCCGCCGCCCTGCAGCCAGCCGTCGTCGCGGAAGGTGCGGATGGTCACCGCCTCGGGCCGGCCGAGCGGGCCGGGCGGCGGCGACAGGCGCACCCCGGGCAGGCCGGATGCCGCCTCGGCGGCGGGCGTGGGGTTGTGGACGATGCAGTAAAGACCCGGCTCGAGGGTCATCAGGTGGCCGCTCACCTTCAGCTCCGTCATGGACCGGGCGGCGCGCTGGGCAACGGTTTCGGCATCGGACATGCAGGGGGTCTCGCTGTTGGACGTTCGTGCGATGTACGAAAGGGGTTTGGACGAAATGCGAACGGTGCGTCATTCATGGCCCGCGCGCGGCCGTACTGCAAGCAGCGCATTGTTGACGGCTGCTATCGGCAATCCGAGCGGCAGCACCCAGCCGCGACCGGTGCGGCGCACGCGTTCCGCTTGCGCACCGAGGTCGAACACCGCGACGTCGAGCCCGGCCTGCCAGGCTTCGCCCAGGGTGAAGCTCCAGGTCTCCGGGCACACCGTGGGCAGGAAGCCGAGATGCGTGTGCTGGGCGCGAATTTCGGCCACCGCCTCGGCCTCCCGGTAGGGGCCGGTAACGAACACCCGGCCGGTGGCCAGCAGCGCGGCGTCGTCGGGAGTATGGCCGACCACCACGAACTGCAGCGGCAAGGCGCGGGCGGCGGCGTCGCGGGCGCAGGCCAGCAGCACGTCGTAGCCTTTTTCCGCCCCGATGCCGCCGGCCACGCAGACCCGCGTCACCTCGCCCGCCAGCGGGCGGGCGCGCGGCGGCAGGGCGGCGTCGTCGGTGTGCGCGAGCACCACCGGGGCCAGCGCGGGAAAACGGCGGCGCAGGCGGATGGCCACATCCGCCGACGGGGCCACCACCCGGCGCGCGCCGGCGAGCTGGGCGGCGGAGCGGGTCCGCAGCGCGGCAATGCCGATCGCCTCCTCGATGTTGCTGCCGGCCGCGGCGACGCAGGCCTCGCAGGCGGCGATGGCTTCCGGTTCGCCGCAATAGCGTCGCGCCGAGTCGAACAGGGTGATGCGCGGGCATAGCCAGCCATAGTCGTGCACCCGCACCTCGTAGGGCACGCCGAGGCGCGCGGGCAGTTGCATCACCGCGGGATGGTGGCCGAGCAGGTTGTGCACCTCGATCGCCTCCGGCCGGGCGGCGCGCAGCAGGCGCACCAGGGCAGGCAGCTCGTCGGGCAGGTCGAAACGCAGGTTCGGGGTGTCGCGGGCGGTGCCGTCGCACACCAGACAAAGGCCGGCGCGGTAAGTCCGCTCGCCGTCCTCCGCGCGCACCGGCCGCAGCACGACGGGCCGCTTGCCGGCGGCGCGCAGTTCGTCGCAGCGCTGCCGCACGACGCGCTCCACGCCGCCGGCGCTGTCGTGGGTAATGAGCAGCACGGCGGGCGCACCGCGCGGCGCATCGGCACGAAACCGGGCGGCGTCGAGCCGGCGCCTGGCCTCGGCCAGCGGATCGGCCCGCACATGCGCCGCCACCAGGGCGCGGTAGCCCGGATGCAGATGCTCCAGCACCGCCGCATTGCGCGCCAGCAACTGGCCGCGCGCGCCGCCGAACGATGCGCCGCCGAGATGGGCGACGAACACGCCGGGCACCGCTACGTTGCGCCAGCCCAGCGCGGCGGCGCGGCGGCAGAAATCGTTCTCCTCGCCGTAGCCCTGGGCGAACGCGTCCTCGCGGAACGGCCCAGTCGCCTGGAAGCATTCGCGGCGGATGTACATGCAGAACCCGACCGCCGTGGGGATGTCGACCACGGTGCCGCGGTTGACCCGCGCGGCCAGCGCGGCCAACCGGCGCAGGGCGCGCGGATCGGGCGCGGGGTTGGCCCGGTGGGGATCGGGGTAGCTGGCGATGGTGGCGTCGTTGGACAGCGGCGTGGCGGTGCCGATGTCGGTGCTGGCGTGCACCGCCGCGCGCAGCCCCGC